>JAKLHG010000384.1 GCA_022710255.1 Candidatus Hydrogenedentota bacterium | reverse complement strand
TGTACATGACGTCCCGGGTATATTTCATAATGGCGGGCACGTCGGAGCCGATAAAGGCTTCATCCTCACCCACGCCGACAATCAGCGGGCTGCCGTGGCGCGCGGCCACCATCAGGTCCGGGTGATCTTTGGCAATAACGCCGATGGCATAAGCCCCTTCAACATCATGCAGCGCCCGTTGCACCGCCTTGAAAAGGTCGCCTTGGTAGTATTTGCGCACGAGGTGCGCAATCGTTTCCGTATCGGTCTGACTGCGGAAGGTGACGCCTTCCTTTTCCAGCTGGGCGCGCAGTTCCTGGTAGTTCTCGATGATACCGTTGTGCACCACCGCGATTTCTTTGGCCATGTCAAAGTGGGGATGGGAATTGACTTCGCTCGGCACGCCGTGCGTTGCCCATCGGGTATGGCCGATGCCCAGGCTGCCCGCAAGCGGGTGTTCCGCCAATTTGGCGTCCATGATTTTAAGTTTGCCCAGGCTCTTGATGCACTCGAGGCCCTTTTTATTGACAACGGCCACACCGGCCGAGTCGTAGCCGCGGTATTCCAGGCGATGCAACCCGGTCATGATGACTTCCACGGGACTCCTGTCTCCGATATACCCTACGATTCCGCACATGATAAAGTTCCTTTACTGTTGCTTTGCGTTTGCTCAGGTTAAACTGTTACTGGCAGCCTGCCCGGGCACATTGAATAAGCCGTGTCATCGGCCGTTCGGGCCCTGCCTGGGTGGTGAAAAAAAACAGCGGCTTGCGATTCAGGGAAGGCAAGCCGCCGTGCTCTATAATATCACGACATCGCCTTGCGGCCACGCCATGCCTTAAGCGTATATTTAGCGATACAGCGCTTTTGCGTCTTCCAGTGTTATCGGCTTATAGTCGCCGGCATGTCCCGCCTGACCGAAGGCGTTCATGCGTTTTACATAGACATCGTAAGCGGCTTCACGGGCGGGCTTCAGGTAGTCACGCGGATCGAACTTCTCCGGTTTTTCGGCGAACAGTTTGCGAATGGCGCCCGTGATGGCCAGGCGGCTGTCGGTATCCACATTGACTTTGCGCACCCCGTGCTTGATACCGTCCTGGATTTGTTCAATGGGGATGCCGAAAGTGTCGGGCATGTTGCCGCCGTACTGATTGATGATATCGACCAGTTCTTTGGGCACCGAACTGGACCCGTGCATGACCATATGGCATTTCGGCATGCGTTTGTGGATTTCATAGATACGGTCCATAGCCAGTACGGGGGGGAGCATTTGACCGGTTACGGGATCTTTTCGGCCTGCTTTATAGGCGCCGTGGCTGGTGCCGATGGCAACGGCCAGCGCATCGAGGCCGGTCTTCGCCACAAAATCTTCCGCCTGTGCCGGGTTGGTCAGGTGGTCCTGCACCTGCGCGTCGCTCAGACCCGCGCCATGGCCGTCTTCGATGCCGCCCAGGCAGCCCAGTTCGCCTTCCACTGTTACACCGAGCGGATGCGCATATTCAACAACCGCCAGGGTGACATTCACGTTTTGTTCATAAGAATTGGGCGTCTTGCCGTCTTCACCCAGGGAGCCGTCCATCATGACGGAAGTAAACCCGAGCGCAATCGCTTCTTTGCAGGTTTCAAGGCTGTTACCATGGTCGAGGTGCATGGCCACGGGAATGTGGGGAAACTCTTCCGCGGCCGCTTCCATCAGTTTCTTCAGGTAGATCATCTTGCTGTATTTCAGGGCGCCCCGGCTGGCCTGAATGATAACCGGGCTGTTGGTATCATTGGCCGCCTGCATGATCGCCTGAATCTGTTCCATGTTATTGACGTTAAACGCGCCAACGCCATAGCCGCCCTTCGCGGCTTCATCCAATATTTGACGCATGGGTACAAGTGGCATGGTATTCTCCTTAGAGGTTATATGGATTGATACAAAAGTACCGGGTTACACACAAGGCGAGAGGCGGTTTTACTTTCCGACGCAGGGCGGATAAGGAAATTATACAGGTATGCCCCTTCTCCTTCTATCACGCTCGACGGAAGACACTACGCATGAAAACCTGAATTTCCACACGTATCCTCAGTGCTTTCATTATACCTAAAGGGGGAACACGAATGCAACATTACGAAAAATGAGGCTTGGCGAAGAAATTTTTTCGGGACACCGCGGAACTCAGGACAGTATCGGGATCTCTACGCGAAGAATTTGCCGTTCTTTATCGCAGACGAAAGAAATAATTGTCGTCAGACATTCATGCATCACTCTAGATTCACTCAACTCGAATTCATTATACTATTTAATGATGCATACATAATGTGAATACAAAGTAACATTCCTTCACAGGATCTTCTATAATTTGTGAGTTGACTAACCGAATCTTGACATAAAGGAAAATGATGATGGAAGACCGGAAGTCATTGATGGACGAAGCAAAACAACTTGAAGTCGCATATTCGTCAACTCGGAATGAGGAAGAAAGAAAGGCATACAAGAAACGTTATAACGAAATCCGCCTAGCCCTTAAATCCTTTGAAAATTCAGACAGTGCGTCAGATAACGATACCGCAGTTAAGCAAGACTCACAATCAGAAGAAGCAGAGAAACAGGAAAAGTCTATGGGGCTGGGACGTATTGCCGTAATCATAATACGTATAGCGTGGTCTATAAGTATCGGCTTAATTTTCTTTTTTCTTGGAACTATTTTATACATCATCTTTGATATTTCGTACCCCCAAAAAGAATATGGCGCGAAAATACTTACACGTTTTTATGAAGTAGGAAGTCTTGCACGTCTGTCTCGCCTAAAATTAGATATTAAACTCAGCCTTGATGTTGAAGGCAGTGACCTTGAAACCGTCGTTACCAAGCAAAAACGACAGCAATAGACTGTTAGGGTCCTTTACAGGATAACATAGGGATAATTCGTTTGCCTTGTCGAGCGGAATACAACGATGCAGACAACGGTATCACCTGTGTGCCAGGATAGGTGTTTTGGGCCCGATACAGACACTATTCAGAGCGGAACCTGCCTTTTCGTGGGGGCGACGGGTTCCGCTCTGGTGTTTTATTTTACAGCAACCTCTATCCATTTCCATAGCGCAGTGTTACCAGGATTGTCGCCCAGCTGGAGATACGTCTCCATGCAGTTTTCGGCGGGAATCTTGCCTGCGTCCAGTAACGTCAGCGCGCGCTGGACCTGTTTCTGAAGATTCGGGGACAGGGCATTGATGTCCTGGGCGTCCAGAAAGGCGCTCATGCGCTGGGCATGGACGTCAAAGTGTTGCTCTCCAGTGTCGTGGGCATAGCGGCGCAGGACGATAAGTCCCGCAAGGGTGTTTGCGATGCGCGTTTCCAAATCAGGACCCGGCAGGCCGCCATCAGCTTCCAGGTATCCGGTAAGTTCAAACAGGCGGTCAAGCAAGCGATTTTCAACGGCATCCGTACTGATACGTTTTCTGCTTTCCTGCCTACCAAACATCCTGTGGGCTAAGCTAAAGTCAGGCGGCGGGGCACAAGCACAGACATTATTCATGATTAATGCGTTTCGCGTCCGTGATACGATGTTGCCCGATCTTCCGAAATAGCTTTCAAATGCCGTATCCTGCGGCATGCCGACGGGCACGACGCGGGTAACCGGGACGGCCCCCGGCCGGTCATCGGTACGTTCCACCACGGCGACCAGCGACATGGCCGGATTGGCGAGTCCGTATTCCTCGGCCAGGGCTATCCATCGTTTTTCCTGCCGCTTTCTATGACGTTCGGCAGCCCGCTGTGTTTCCGGCGCGTCCGTGTCCAGGCTTTCCAGGTCCGTGGTAATGCGCGCCCCCTGCACCAGTTTCAGGGTTTCTCCCAGCGGTACAGGCGTTTCGGCCTCTTTTGAAACATCAGACGCCGGGGAAGCCTGCTGATCCTGCTTTACGGGGAAGGGGATGGGAATTGTCCGGTTGCCGCCTTTCCAGGAGAGCTGGAGGTTCCCGTTATCAGATCCGGTGCAGGAGCCGAAAATCAGCAGCGGCTCATTCACACGCACCAGTTCGGGCAGGTCAGGAGCAAAATCCGCCTGCTTCATCCCGGTGATTTCGCAGGACACTTCTTCGGCGGCCGGTGCGCCGATCGCATTAAACAGGCGGAGGGCCGCTTCGTCCACCCGCTCCCGCGGCGTGGCAAAGTGACTGGCACCGCCAGTCTTGCGAGCAAGCAGGGCGAGGAAACGGTCCTGGCTGGCAGAGCCGATACCCAGGCAATGGACGCGCACGCCGGCTTTGCGGGCACGGGTGATAATGGTTTCCGTTTCATAAACCTGCCCGTCAGTGAGCAGGAGAATATCCCCGCCCCCGGGCAGGAGTGTTGCCGCCTCGCAAATACCGGCGGACAGTTCCGTGCCGCCCGCGGTTTCCATGCCGTTTACAAAGGCGCGTGCGGCATCGCGATGCTCCTGGTCCGCGGCGGTGCAA
>JAKLHG010000383.1:289-4429 GCA_022710255.1 Candidatus Hydrogenedentota bacterium | reverse complement strand
ATATGGAAACCCAGGCGTCTTGAATTTCGTTCGGCGTGAAGGCGCTTACACTGAGTCCCTGGAGCCTGAGATTCTTATGAATGAGCAGACCCAGGGTAATCTCCGACTTCAGGTCTGCCAGCAGTCCCACCACGAGGATACGTCCATGCGACGCGATAATACGCGCACATTTTTCAAGAAAGGGCCCGCCCAGCGTGTCCAATATTAGAGAAACGGGTTTGTCGCCGGCAGCCTGACGTACTTCCTGTTCCAGGGACGGCGACCCGCTGTCGAGCGTATAATCGGCACCCATGGCTTCCAGCGTTTTCCGTTTCGATTTGCTTCGTGAAAGCGCTATGACCCGGGCGCCCCGGGCCTTGGCCAAAAATATGGCCGCCGTGCCCACCCCCCCGGATGCCCCCGTGATTAAAACCGTGTCCGCCCCGGTGAGGCCGCCGCAAATTACCAGGGCGCGCCATGCGGTGAGATGGACAAGAGGCGCCGCTGCCGCCTGCTCAAAAGTCCAATTTGCCGGAACGGGCGCCAGCCATCCCTCGGGGACCGGACAGTATTCGGCCAAGGTGCCGGGCCTGGATACTCCCGTCAATCCGCCCAAAATGCAGACCTTGTCCCCAGCCTTGAAGCGACCACCGGAAGCGGGCTGTAGAATAATGCCGGCACCGTCCCGTCCTGGCGTGAACGGCGGAGTTCCCGATCGCGGATATTGTCCCTGCACCAGGTATCGGTCTGCCGGGTTCAGGGCGGCGCAATGTATAGTAACCAGTGCTTCATCAGGACCGGGGACCGGTTTGTCCGTCTCTTCCAGAATCAGGTTTCTGATATCACCCGGTTCATGAAAACGCCATGTACGCATGTCTGTATTCCTTGTACTGTGGTTGGCGTTCCGTTTTAATAAGGCGGAACCGAAGGTCTCTCGTTATCATAGCACGGAAAAGGCGGGGAAACACGTCCGGTGTATGCGTCCGGAAAGATAAAGGCCGATCTATACCAAGCCGAGCTGACGCAATCCCTCCATACCCTCTTGTACTTCGCAAGCCGAGTGGTGCAACGCCGCAGTTTCTTCCTGGGTCAACTTCAATTCAATCACATTTTCAACGCCGGAACGGCCCAAAAGGCAGGGCACGCCCATATAAATATCGTTGAGGCCATATTCGCCGTTCAGGTACGCCGCGCACGGCAATACTTGACGCTCATCACGCAGTATGGACTGCGCCATGCGGACCGCACCGGCTGCCGGTGCATAGAATGCACTCCCGGTCTTTAAAAGACGCACGATTTCACCGCCTCCGTCGCGGGTGCGGGCGATAATGGCATCGATCCGCTCCTGCGACATGAGTTGGGTTATCGGGATTCCCGAAACAGTCGTATACTGAGGCAGGGGGACCATGGCGTCGCCATGGGAGCCCAATACCATGGTGTCCACGTTGGCCATGCTGACACCGAGCTCCATGGCGACAAACGCGCGCATTCTAGCGCTGTCCAGGCAGCCTGCCATGCCAAGCACACGGTTGTTCGGAAAGCCCAGGGTCTTATAGGCGAGATAGACCATTACATCGAGCGGGTTGGTCACAATAATGACGATGGCATCCGGTGCGTGTCGCTTGATCTGTCCACAAATGCCGGAGATGATACGGCCGTTTTTCTCAAGCAAGTCCAGACGCGTCATGCCGGGTTTACGCGGCAAGCCAGCCGTGACAATCACCAGGTCCGCTCCGGCGATATCGGCATAGTCGTTGGTGCCCGTACACGTCACGCTGTAGTTGCGTATAGGGCCGGCTTCCGTCATGTCCAGGGCTTTGCCCTGGGGAAGGCCTTCTACAATGTCCACCAAGACGACATTGCCCAATCCCGTTTCCAGGCAATACTGGGCGGCGGTGGCCCCCACGTTTCCGGCGCCGATACACGCTATTTTAGACACTGAATCCATTTTCATTGTGTTTTCTCCGACGGTTGTTTTACAGGACCGGCTTCACCCGTGCCGTCTCCACATCTCCTTCACAGATGGGGCTAAGGTGCGCCTTGTCCGAAACCACGGTTGCGCTCCAGATCAAAATGCAAGCCAACCATTTAAATGCATACCATTGAAAGCGTTTTTGGTTCGAGACTATCGCAGGTCGGGAAAGTACCGCGCTTCAATCAACAAACACAGCGTATGCCAGATTGCGACATGCGCCTCCTGGATAACCTTGGTGGAGTTTCCGGGCGCCTTGATGGCAATATCGGCAAAACCCGCCATCTGCCCTCCTGTCGGCCCGGTCAGGGTGGCGACAATGCCGCCGCGCGCTTTGGCGACGGACATGGCCATCAGGCAGTTCCGGGCATTTCCCGACGTACTGATGGCGAGAAGCATGTCTCCCGGTCCCATGAGGGCGTTCAGTTCCTGGGCAAAAGCGATATTGGGAAGCGGGCAGTCGTTTTCTATGGCAGTTTTCAATGCGCCGTTGAGTCCCAGCGTTATGGCGGGAAGGCCTGCCTCCAAATATTCTGCCAGATCCGCTCCGAAGGGAAGCCCGGCAAGGCTGGCACGAAACGTATCCTCAAGGGGGCGTTTACGTTCGAAACTCTTACACAGTTCCCCTACAATGTGCAGGGCATCGGCGTGGGAACCGCCGTTGCCGCAGGTGAAAAAACAGTGTTTCTTGTCAAAACATTCAGTTAGCGCTATATGGAATTTGTGGATATACTCAAGGCAGTTTGATAAGTCAGGGCGGCGTTTCAGAAGCGCATCTACAATCGCCCTTTCGTCTTGAGTCCAATAACACATGAGTACGTTGCCTTTCTTGGGGACAGAATTAATCCGGTTGCCATGTAAGGGCGATCTTTCACTTCCCGATGGCAGCCATGAGAACAATCTGAACATTATTACCAATCCATTACCGAAATCGTCGGCGCCATTATGGTATCATATTTGTTATGACAGGGTCATAATGTATGGGCCGGTTTTCGGGACGGTTGTATGTATTCCTCTTTGCTTAAATTAATGCTGTTCACTTCTCTAGGGGGGTTCTGTTGCTTCGCTGCCGCGGGAGAAACACATGCGGACGACACCCCCTCTCCCCTGGCGCGTCTGAATGCCTATCTGCACGATCAGGAAACCTTTGAACGTAAAGTGCGCGCCCTGGACAAATTGTATACGGCCATTGCACGCGCAAAGATGGAGGAAGCCCGCGCGCTGAAGGAGCGTGGCGATGTGGAAGACGCCGAAATCACGTTGGACGAGGCACACCGTCACTTGGCGGAAATTCAAGAAGCATATATCCTGGGATTGACCCATTTCAGTGCAAACGCCTTGCTCCACACGTTTTATGGGGAATTGCTGTATGACTATCTAGGACAACAGCATGAGGCGGTTAAACATTGGGAAGAGGCGGTCAGGCTGGATAAAGCATATGGAAGGGCACAAAACAATTTGGGTATGTTTTATCTTCACGTCGGCAGGTATGAAGAGGGCCTCGCGTGCATGGATGCCGCTCTTGAGGCGGAACCCGGAAATCCGGACTGGTGGTTTAACATGGTTCAGATATACCTGACCAACTTCACGCAGGTTATGAAAATCCGGGGCTGGGATCGCGCCAAAGTATATGAGGAAGCCATGCGAATGTCGGAACGGGCGCTGGCGCTCAGCCCGCACGACTATCAATTGATGTATGACCATGCCTGCAACCATTTCCTTGCGGACAGGTTTGGCGTTGCGCCCGACTGGGTGCGTGCCGCCCGGGCATGGCAGGAAGCCTGCAAACGAGCACACAATGATTCCCAGCGTTTCGAATGTACGTTGAATGAAGCCCGTGTGCATCTGCGCGCCGGCAATTCCGGGCGCGCGAGGGAATGCCTTGAACAGGCGCAGGCCTTGGCGCCGGACAGCCCGGTGGTGCGGCAGTTGCTGAATGATTTAAAAGATTAGGCGGAGTATGACCTGTAGCATCCAAAGTTATTCCCTTACCAAGATCTATAATGGGCGGACCGTGGTAGACCAGTTGTGCCTGCGCGTGGAACGGGGCGCTTTTTATGGTTTTCTGGGTCCGAACGGCGCGGGTAAATCCACTACCATTAAGATGTTGACCGGCATTATCGCGCCGACTTCCGGCACTGCCCGTATCCTGGATTTCGACCTCAAGCGAAGTCGTCTGGCCATAAAAC
>JAKLHG010000383.1:0-279 GCA_022710255.1 Candidatus Hydrogenedentota bacterium | reverse complement strand
GAATATCTGGTCTTTATAGGGCGCATGTACGGCCTTCCTCGCCGGGTCGCCTTGCACCGGACGCAGGAATTGCTCGAGGTTATGGGGCTTGACGGGACGAACGGCAAATTGATTCTCGAATTTTCCACCGGCATGCGCAAAAAGTTATCCTTATGCGCCGCCATCATACACAACCCGGAAGTTCTGTTTCTCGATGAACCCTTTGAAGGGGTGGATGCCATAGCTTCCCGTATTATCCGGGAAGTGCTTGAACAGGCAAGGAAGCGGGGCGCCACCGTA
>JAKLHG010000382.1 GCA_022710255.1 Candidatus Hydrogenedentota bacterium | reverse complement strand
CGGGTGAGGTGACGGTCACCTGGCACACCAACCGCAACGGGGTGTCAAACGTGCTGTATGGCACGGACGGACAGTTGGACCATGTTGCCGTGACGAGCCGGGACGGGCTGATTCCCAACGACAGCACCTGCCACGCGGTGCGCCTGACGGGACTTGTGCCGGGAAAGGCGTTTCAATACCAACTGATATCGCGGGAATTCAAGAAGTATGTTAGCCCGTATGTAGTGAAGTTCGGGGAAACCTTGGAAAGCGGAACCTTCACCTGCACTCCGCTTGATCCGGTTAAGGAGCGTTTTTCCTTCCTCATGTGGAATGATATCCATGACGATTCAAGACAGCTTGAGGCCATGTTTGAAGATGTTGCCTGGGAAGGTGTGGATTTCGTAGTGCTGAACGGTGACATTCTCAATGATTTTATAAGCCAGGAACAATTTTTTTCGGCGTTTTACGATGCCTGTTCGCGCCGTTTCGGTTCCAGCCTGCCGATGGTGTATGTACGGGGCAACCATGAGACACGCGGTCCGTGGGCGCGGCGGCTTTCGGACTTTGTGCCCGGCCGCGATGGACGTCCTTATTATGCCTTCAATCATGGCAACGTTCATGTTGTGGCGCTGGATTCCGGTGAGGACAAGCCGGACGATAACAAGGAATATGCCGGGCTGGTGGAATTTGCGTCTTTCCGGGACGAGCAAACGCGCTGGTTACAGGCGGACCTTGAAAGTGAAGCCGCACAGCGGGCGCGGTTTAGAATCATCCTTTCCCATCAGCCCATGGCGCCGGTAGGGACGGAATGCTTCGGCGCCCAGGAGGTGCGGCGGTTATGGCGGGGGCCGGTCAATGCCGCCGGGGCGCACCTGTGGTTGAGCGGGCATACCCATGATTTTGCCTGGTGCAAGCCCGGAGAGGACGGTGACAACCGGTTTCATGCCATGACCAACCCACCCGACGCCACCGTCCGCGTGGATGTCGCGCCCGAGGCGCTTCAGGTTGCCGTCATCCAAAAGGGCGGCGCCGTATTGTATCAGGGAACCATCCCCGCCTGAGCGGGACAACCAGGAAGACAGGGAGTATGATTAAAACACCGGACCCGGAGACCGCGGCAGGCCTTGCACGTACCATCAAGGCTTCCATGAACGCTATTATCGAAAAACACGGGGATCGTGCCCCGGGGAGCCCGGGCGAACGCGCCTGCCAGGAACAGTTGAAACAGGAACTGGAGGCAGCCGGGTTGAAGGCGGCGCTGGAACCTTTCCCCGTTGCCCGGAGAGCCTTTATGTCCATGCCGCTGGTATGTTCCCTCTTGACCCTGTGCGCGCTGCCCCTGTACTGGGTTGCGCCGCGCCTGGCGCCGGTTCCCGTGCTTCTGGCCGTGGTGGTCTTTGTTTGCGAGCTGGTTTTTTACAGGCACATTCTTGCGCCGTTCTTTCCGAAGTACACCTCGCTGAACCTGTCCGCAGTGCTGCCCCCTTCCGGCGCGCGCAAACAGCGCATTATACTGGCGGGCCATGCCGATGCGGCTTATGAATGGCGGTTTCACCGCTGGTTCCCGCGCATCTTTCCCCTGTTTCCCATCTTGCTGTTTTTGTCTGTGCTCTATGTGCTGGGTACCACGCTGGCGGCGGCCGTCACTGATGGTATGCATGGGGGTGTCGGCTTCTGGCAGTGGCTGGGCCTGTCCCAGGCGTTCGCTCTGCCGGGGTTGCTCATCGGCCTGTGCTTCACCAATTTCAAGCAGGTTTCCCCTGGCGCCGGGGACAACCTGAGCGGCGCGCTGTGTGTGACCGAACTGGTCAAGTGGATGAAAGCCGAAAATACTACGTTTGAGAATACCGAAGTCGTGGCGCTGGTCACGGGTTCCGAAGAGGCGGGGCTGGAGGGCGCGCGGGCGTATATCGAGGCCCACCGCGGGGAATTCGATGCCGTGTCCACCGTGGTTATCGCGGTGGATACCGCGGCGGAATTGGAGCATCTCGCCTTGTATAACCGGGACTTGAACGGGCGCGTAGCGCACGACCCGCGCGTATGTGAACTGGTACGGAGCGCCGGGCGTGCCTGCGGACTGGAACTCAGGAACGCCACGGTTACCGTGGGTTCCAGCGACGGCACGGCCTTCACGCAGGCGGGCATTCCCACAGCGGCGCTGTGCGCCATGAATCCCGCCCCGGCGCACTACTATCACAACCGGCGGGACACCTGCGCCGTGGTTGAAGAAGCATGTCTCGCAAAAGTGCTGCAGGTGCTTGCGGAGGTCTGTGTCCAATATGACGCTGCCGCTCCAACGGCTTGAATCCTATCCTGTGCGGCGGGCAAAATGTCCGGATGTTTGTTGAATGACAGTTTACCTGAAAAAGAAGGAATTGTTGTATGGCGTTTGACATGGAACTAATTCGGCGCGTTTATCATGACCTTCCGGACAAGATTACGGCTGTCCGGCGTCTTTATGGCCGGCCGCTCACGCTTTCGGAAAAAATCCTTGCCGCCCACGCCTGGAATTCCCTGCCGGAATCGCCCTATCGGCGCGGAGAGGACTATGTGGATTTCGGTCCGGACCGGGTGGCCATGCAGGATGCAACGGCCCAAATGGCACTACTCCAGTTCATGCAGGCGGGGAAAAGAAACACCGCCGTTCCCGCCACCGTACACTGTGACCACCTTATCCAGGCGGAACACGGAGCCGCGGCGGACCTGGAAAAAGCATTGACTTCCAATAGGGAAGTTTACGAATTTCTGTCCTCCGTATCCGGCAAATATGGCATCGGCTTCTGGAAGCCGGGCGCGGGCATTATCCACCAGGTGGTGCTGGAGAACTACGCTTTTCCCGGCGGCATGATGATTGGCACCGATTCCCATACGCCCAACGCGGGCGGCTTGGGTATGCTTGCCGTGGGCGTTGGTGGCGCCGATGCCGTGGATGTCATGGCGGGCATGCCGTGGGAATTGAAATTTCCGAAACTCATCGGGGTCCGTCTGAAAGGGCGGTTGCGGGGCTGGGCTTCTTCCAAGGACATCATTCTGAAAGTGGCGGGCATTCTTACGGTGAAAGGCGGCACCGGCGCCATCATTGAATATTTCGGGGAAGGCGCGGAGAGTATTTCCTGCACGGGCAAGGGGACGGTCTGCAACATGGGCGCGGAGGTGGGCGCCACCACCTCGCTCTTCGCCTTTGACGAAAGTATGGCCCGGTACCTTGAAGCTACTGGACGAGAGGAAATAGCCCGTGCCGCGCGGGACGTTGCCGGGTGCCTGCGCCCGGATCCCGAGGTCTATGCCGACCCTGCGGCGTTTTATGACCGGGTGATTGAAATGGACCTGGATGCCCTTGAGCCCTTGTTAAACGGTCCCTTTACGCCGGACCTGGCGACGCCCGTATCCAAAATGAAGGTGACTGCGGCGGCCGGTAACTGGCCCCTGAAGGTGGAAGTCGGGCTTATCGGTTCCTGCACGAACGCTTCCTACGAGGACATGACCCGGGCCGCCGACCTTGTGCGGCAGGCCAAGGCGAAGGGGATTCGTGCCAAAGCGGAGTTCACCGTAACCCCAGGTTCGGAACAAGTGCGGTACACCCTGGAGCGGGACGGTATCCTGGACGCGTTTACCGATATTGGCGCGGTGGTGCTTGCAAATGCCTGCGGCCCCTGTATCGGCCAATGGGCGCGCCATCGCAATGGTCCTGACGACGAGCCCAATACCATCGTGACTTCCTTCAACCGTAATTTTGCCAAGCGCAACGACGGCAACCCGAAGACCCACGCGTTTGTCGCTTCCCCCGAGATGGTGACCGCGCTGGCGCTATCCGGAGATCTTACCTTCAACCCCGCTACGGATACCCTGACAAATGAACGGGGGGAGCAGGTGCGCCTGGACCCGCCCACAGGCGAAGAACTGCCCCCGCGGGGTTTCGCCTGTGAGGATGCCGGTTATGTCGCTCCCGCGCCGGACGGCGCCGCCATTGAGGTGGCGGTGCGGCCCGATTCGAAACGGCTGCAACTGCTAGAGCCCTTTACCGCAAACGGCGAGAAGGCACTTCAGGGATTGCGCCTGCTTATCAAGGCGCAGGGCAAGTGCACCACGGACCACATCAGTATGGCGGGTCCCTGGCTGCGGTTTCGCGGGCACCTCGACAACATTTCGAACAACTGCTTCATCGGTGCCGTAAATGCCTTTAACGGTGAAACGAACAAAGTCCGGAACAGCTTGACCGGCGCTTATGGCGAAGTGCCCGCCACGGCGCGCGCCTACAAGGCCGCCGGTATCGGCACTTTTGTCGTGGGTGATGAAAACTACGGAGAAGGCTCGTCACGGGAACATGCCGCCATGGAACCGCGCCACCTGGGCGTAAGAGCCGTATTGGTAAAATCGTTTGCCCGCATTCACGAAACCAATCTCAAAAAACAAGGTATGCTGGCCCTTACCTTCAACGATAAAAACGAT
>JAKLHG010000381.1 GCA_022710255.1 Candidatus Hydrogenedentota bacterium | reverse complement strand
AAGAACGCGGTCAGGCCGCTATCATTAAAGGAATAGACGATGAACGACAAACTGATTATAGGCATGCCGGCGGGTTCTTTGGCTGATCCCAAGCGCGGCGGGAACCTGGTGACCCTGTTGAAAGCGGCAGGATTCCCGACCCAAGGATATGAAGAAGGCGGGCCGACCATCTTCCCTCTCCATTCCATGCTGTTCGGGTGGGACGGCCGTCCCCAGGAATTCGGTGCCCAACTTGCCCTGCACGAGGTGGATATCGCGATTGCCGGAGACGACTGGATTACGGAACGCATCCTGGAATACCGCTATGAATATGCGCAGGAAATCACTCTGCACAAGACCCTGTCCCTTCAACGGGGGCGGGTGCGCATCGTGGTTATCAACGCGCCGTTGTCGCCTGAAACCTCGTTCGACCAGTGGCTTGCCGCCCTGCTTCGGGAGAAAAACGTCATCCGGGTCGTTTCCGAAATGCCCTATATCGTCATCGACTGGTTCCAGAAGAAGAAGGAAGCCTTGGGTTACGGCGCGGAGTGGAACGTGTTTTCGGTGCAGAAATACAACACCCCGCCGAAAATCGAGAAGGGTCTCGTGGTTTACGAATCCTGGGGAAAGACGGAGGCCAAGGTGCTCAACGGCGGCGTGGACTTCGGCTTTGAAATCACCCAGACCGGCGGCGCCATTCGCAATTATGGCCTCCAAATCAGTGAAACGGTCATGACCTCCGAAACAGGGATATGGTCCGACCCAAAATTGAAAGAAAACCCCGTCAAATACGAACTGGCCCGCATGTTTCTGCTGAACTTGTTCGGGGCGGTATTTGCCGAAAACAAGGTGTTAATCCTGTTTAACGCCCGCAAGGATGCGGTATCCCCCATCATCGGTTATCTTGAGAAAAACGGGTTGTTCGCGGACGAGCCGACGATGAATGAGGGTATAAATTTTACCGAGTTCAGCATTCAGATGAACACGGCAGGACAAACGCTTCCCCTGGCCCGGGTACGCTATGAGCTGGCCCGTCTGGGCGCAAGCCATATTGAAACGGTGCCGCTCGAATCCTGTATTCCGGGCCTGGATTCCATTGATTTTTAAACCGGGCGCCGACGCTGAAACCGTCCTTGAAACCTTATTGAACGGGAGTACAACGCAATGACATTACACCGGGAATTGGAACAAATCGGCCGCAGGGCGCGCACCGCCTCCAATGCGCTGCGTTCCCTTTCACGCGCCGTCAAGGACCGGGCGCTTCTTATGATTGCCTCGGACTTGCGGGCATCCGGGGAACTTCTCCGGGCGGCAAATGCCATGGACTTGGAGGCGGGCCGGGCCAAAGGCCTTTCCGGCGCCATGCTCGATCGTCTGGAACTTACCGAAAACCGCATTGACGCCATGGCCCGGGGATTGGAAGAGGTCGCCGCATTGCGCGATCCCGTCGGCGACATTACCGACCAGTATGTCCATCCCAATGGCTTGCGCATTGCGCGTATCCGGCAACCGCTGGGCGTAGTCGGCATCATTTATGAAAGCCGCCCCAACGTCACCGCCGATGCGGCGGCCTTGTGCCTTAAGGCGGGCAATGCCACCATCCTGCGCGGCGGTTCAGAAGCCATCCATTCGAACATGGCCATTGCGGAACTGTTCAGCAAAGGAGCAACGGCCGCAGGCGCGCCGGAGCATGCCGTGCAGATCGTGACGACCACCGACCGTGCCGCCGTGGGCGAGATGCTCAAACTCGACAAGTACATCGACGTCATTGTCCCACGCGGCGGCAAAAGCCTGATCGCGCGCATTTACGAGGAGTCGCGCATCCCGGTGGTGGCTCACCTCGACGGGATTTGCCATACCTACCTGCATGAGGACGCCGACCCGGTTATGGCACGGTCCATCGTGCTCAACGCTAAACTCCAGCGTCCCGGCGTGTGCAACGCCATGGAAACCCTGCTGGTTCATGAAGCGGCGGCGCCCCTGCTGCTCCCGGATATTGCCCGCGCACTGCGTGAAGGCGGCTGCGAACTGCGGGGATGCCCGCGCACCCGCCAGATTATCGAATGTATCCCCGCCGCCGAAGAGGACTGGACCACCGAATACCTGGACAAGATTCTCTCCATCCGGGTGGTCGGCTCTTTTGAGGAGGCGGTCTGCCATATTAACGAATACGGCAGTCATCATTCCGACGCCATCATCACGGACAGTTATTCCATGGCGGAACGTTTCCTGGACGAGGTGGACAGCGCGACCGTGTATGTGAACGCTTCAACCCGGTTTACCGATGGATTCGAGTTCGGCCTGGGCGCCGAAATCGGAATCAGCACCAGTAAACTGCATTGCCGGGGACCTATGGCGCTGGAAGGACTCACCACCCTGAAGTATGTAATTCACGGATCGGGCCAGATTCGTGAATAACACCCTGCGCATAGGGGTCTTTGGCGGCACCTTCGACCCTATCCACCTCGGGCACCTCGCCATCGCACGGGCCGCGAAAGCGCAGGCTCACCTCGACAACATACTGTTCGTCGTGGCGGCGGCGCCTCCCCACAAGCCGGAAGCCGTGCTGGCGTCAGCGGACATGCGCGCCGCCATGATTACCGCCGCCCTGAAAGGAGAAAGCGGGTTCGAACTGAGCCGGATTGAATTGGACCGGCCGGGGCCCTCCTATACGGTCGATACCCTGAGAGCGTTGAAAGAGGCGACACCCGGCGCGGCGTTGTTCTTTATCGTGGGATACGATTCCGCGCTGGACCTGCCCAAGTGGCATGCGCCCCGGGAAATTTTGCGCCTGGCGTCCCTGCTCATCGCGCCAAGGCCCCGCAGCAACACCCGGCCGTTGCCGCCGATGCTGGAAGGAAACTGCGAGATGCTGGCCATGCGGGAATACCCCTTTGCCTCCTCCGAAATCCGGGCACGGCTGCAGCGCGGAGAAAGCGCGGAAGACGCGCTGCCTCCCGCCGTGGGGCGGTTCATACAACAACACAGGTTGTATCAGCGATGCCCATAGCCGACTGCCCCCATGCAAAGACCTATCTTAAAGAACTGCGTGACCGCCTGCCCGGACCGCGGGTAACCCACAGTATTTTTACCGCGGAGTACCTCTCTTCCTTATCCGGAACACTGTGCCTCGACCATGATGAAGCGGTAACAGCCGGCCTCCTGCATGACTACTGCCGTGACCTGCAACGGGAAGCGTTTCTCGAAGAGGCCCGCAGGCGGCGCATGCCGATAAGTGAGAGTCAACTGGAAAAACCCGCCCTGCTGCATGGTCCCCTGGCCGCAGAACTGTGCCGGGAGCAATTCGACATCACGGATACGGTTTACGAGGCCATTTACTGGCATACCACAGGCCGGCCAGGCCTCGGCCGCCTCGGACAGGCCTTGTACGTGGCCGATTTCGCCGAACCGGGCCGCAAGTTTCAAGAAGCCGCCGAAGCACGGCAAATTCTGCGCAAGCAGGGTTTTGACGCGGCGCTACTGTATGTGGCCACTATGAAGGTACATTTCAACCGGAACAAACCCGTCATAGACCCGAACACGGAAATCTTTCTGCTATGGCTCCAGAAAACGACAGGCTGAATTCCCGCGCCGGTGACCCGTTCTCACCCATCGCGGGGCACTATGACACCATCATGGAACATGTGAACTATGGGCGGTGGGGCCACATCGCGGAGAGCCTGGCCTCCCTGCTGCCGCGTCCGCTGATGCATCTGGACGCGGCATGCGGCACCGGTCTCCTGATAGAGCACTTGAGACACCCGGACTGGCATTCCACGGGGATCGACCTCTCGGCGGCTATGTTGGACGTGGCAAAAAGGCGCAGAGGATTGGCGGACCTCGCCCGGGCGGATCTGTGCGCGTTACCTTTCAGAGAAACTTTTCATCTCATCACCTGCCTGTTTGACTCCATGAATTTCCTGTTGTATGAAGACCAAATTTGCACAGCCCTGCTGTCGCTGCGGCAGGCCTTGCTGCCCGGCGGAATCCTCTATTTCGACATGGTCACCCATAAAATGATAACGGATCATTTCAACAACGAATCCTGGACGGAGCGCCATGGAAACTTCAGGAGTTCCTGGCGTAGCACCTATGATAAGAAAAAGCATATTTGCGAGACACGGGTTCGCGTAAACACCGGTCGGATTTCGGTCACGCAAGAGCGCGTCTACGCCGTGGAGTTTCTTTGCGACGCCATCCAAAGTGCCGGACTGCGCCTGCTGGCCATGCGCAACGCATATACCTGGGGAGCGGTCAACCGTCAGTCCCCGCGCATAGACTTTGTCGCGGTAAAGCAGGGAAACGATGCCTATGATACACGGTTCCAGGAGGTGGAACAGCGCATTAAACGGGATTTGAAAAGACCGAAAAGGTAACTTCAGATATCCTGATCTCGTCGGAAATGCCCATGGCGCTGGAAAACAAACAAAAAGACGGAGCAAAAAGGGACTGAC
>JAKLHG010000380.1 GCA_022710255.1 Candidatus Hydrogenedentota bacterium | reverse complement strand
ACCGCCTGCACGCCCCGCTCCGCCAGCGTGGCGGCAATCCGGGCGGCCCCGTTGAGCCCCCCCACCTCCTCGTCATGGCCGAAACACAAATAGATGTCGCGCCGGGGCTGAAACCCCTTTTCAAGCAGCGTCTCCACCGCATTTAAAATGGAAATCAGGCTCCCTTTATCGTCCATCGCGCCGCGGCCCCAAACGCAGCCAGTGGACACAACGCCGCTGAACGGGGCCTGCTCCCAACTTTCCGCATCAGGCGCGGGAACCACATCCTGATGGGCGAGCAACAGGATGGCCTTCTGGCCGGGGTCGGCCCCTTTCCAATGATACAGCAGGCTCAACCCGTTGATGACTTCCTTGTGCAGCCGCTCATGCACCAGGGGAAAGCGCTCCGCCAGCATGGCGTGCATAGCCAGGAATACGGACGCGTCCATCTTGCTGATGTCCAGATCCGCAATCGTGGGAAAACGCAGGGCCGCGGACAACGTATCCACCGCCCGTTCCATATTTACTTCCGGCAGCGGCCGCTCCGCAACCTGTATCTGCATGGAAGTAAAGGTCATCGTCCGATACAGCATGACGCCTGCTAACAGAAGCAGTGCCGCCGCCAGCACAACAACAGTCCGCATCAAAAACCGTTTCATCGTACCTTTCTCTCTTGCGCAGTAACGTGCCTGCGTGAAACCGAACATGAAAAACAAAGCGTGCTCCTGCACACTGCTCTGCCACAGGGTTCAACGTGAGTATAGCGAATATAGACGATAGAAACCATATCCCCAAGCCTCACACCCTTCACAGGAAAGGGAGGGGAGATAAACAGATATCTATAGACCTTAAAAGAAAGCATATCCCTCATCATTGCGTGCATACCACCGGCTAAACCTAAGGGGTGGCTGGTATGCACGGGGGTACATTAAACGCCCTGAAGCGCCGCAATGGCGCAGCGCCCGCAACTTCGCCCGACACAACACTGTCCTTCCGGTTTTTTTCGCAGCCTGGCCCCCACTCCGCCACACATCCTCTTTCCTCCGCGAAAAACCGGAATGACCCGCAGGTTGCGGTTGCTTAAACCAAAACGGCCCTTACATACCCATCATCATAGCATGCTGCAGTCCGCCTGGCGACACTGGTTTGGACGCACACACGCTCGTTTTTCACCTCGTGCGGTCGATTCGTGCCTTTATACCGGCATTTTCGGTATGATCCCCATATCCCATTGGAATCATCGGAAACCGGGCCCCGTCATCGCGGCCCGTACATTAGAAACGTATACCCACAGGGAGTCCGTTTGATGAAGGATATCACCGTATTGACGCTGGTGCCGGCGGCGTGCGACCGTCTGCCCAAATGCCTGGAAAGCGTTCCCTGGGCCGATGATGTGTTCTGCGTGGTGGACGCGCGGGCGCCGGAAGCGGTGACGGCCCTCGCCCGCCGGTATACGGACCATGTCGTCGTCCACGAATATGAGAACGCTGCGGCGCAGCGCAACTGGGCGCTGCCCCAAATCACTACGGAATGGACACTGGTGCTTGACGCGGATGAATGGGTGTCGGAGGTCCTGACGGCGCGCATACAGGCGATAATCCGGTCGCCGGAAAGCCTGGACGGCTACCAGATTCTGCGGCATTCCTATTTCCTGGGCAAACTGATCCGGCATTGCGGCTGGCACCATGATTACAACCTGCGCCTGTTCCGCACGCGCAAAGGGCGCTACCTGGACAAGCGGGTCCACTCCAAGGTGGTGGTTGACGGGTCCGTGGGGAAGATTCGGGAAGTCATGTATCATGACACGTACCGCACCTTCGATGAATATTTCGACACCATGAAGCGGTTTACCACCTGGGGCGCCCAGGACGCTTTCGACCGGGGCAAACGGTCCCGGTTGTCCGACCTCATTCTGCGGCCGCCGCTGCGCTTCTTTAAAATGTACGTGTGGCGCCTGGGATTTCTCGACGGCTACCACGGCGCGGTGCTTTGCGGTTTGTCCGCATTCTCAGTGTTTACGAAGTATGCCAAACTATGGAAAATGGGTTATGATACCAGTAACCCGCCACCGGGAGGAATGGAATGAAACCCGCGAACCACCGGGACAATGATTTTTCCCCGGCCTGCGGTCGGCGGTATGGGCTGTCCCGTTTCGGAACCGTATCATGAAGAATTTTACCTTTGACAAGTTCATCCGGCATCCTTCCAACGTGGCCGCTTACGATTTCTGCGAACGGCTGTCCCGCCTCGACCCCACCCTGGCGAACCCGATTGTGCTGCTGGGCGAAAGCGGCGCGGGCAAGACCCACCTGCTATGGGCAATCGTCAACCAGTACCGCGCCGTTCACGCCCCCGCAGGGGTGGCCCTCATTTCGCCGTCCAGTTTCCCGGATGTGGTCAAGGAGCTCGCCACAAAACCTGAAAAACTGACAACCGGCACCCCCGTGGTCGTGCTGGTCGATGACCTGCATGCGTTCGACAGCACCACGGCAGGCGATCTTGAAAAAATACTGTTCGCCCTGGATACACACGGACACAGGGCGATCCTGGCCACACGCAAACACCCGCTATTGATATCAGCGCTTAGCGGCAAGTGCAAAGCCTTGCTCAGCCGGGGCGTCATTGTGGCGATGGCGCCCCTGCCCGAAAACACCCGCCTTAAAATGGAGAACGGCTGCATTTTGTCTCTCCCCGGTGATACCGGCACCGAAGAGACCGCTTCCCCGCTGTCGGAAGAGGAATTACCGGAAGCGCTATCGGCGCAAGCGCGCCAGATTGGAACTGCGGTTGCCGACACGCTGGCCGCGTTTGAGGCCGCGTGGGAAGAGGGCACGGACATCGCGTATGATACCCATTCCAGAGCCGCCTGGGAAGAATGCGGCAAATCCCTTTGTGCCTTTTCAAAACAACTTGAAACCCTGGCAGACGAACTTTTGTTGTTGACCACCCCGGGTTCCCCACAGCCTCCAGGGATGATGACCACGGAATCCGCCCCGGAAGCATCGGATACGGAACCCGACGGGGAAGGAAACAACCGTTTTAAGGAGTATTGATGCCGAAAGACCACAACCAATTCGCCGAAGACCTCCTGCTTCTTTTCTGGAAAATTCATGAATTGGACCGCGTACCCCGGGCGGGGTTTCTGTTGCGCGGGGTGCCGGACCCGGAATCCGTCGCTGCGCACAGCCATTTCCTGGCCACCCTCGCGCTGCTCTTTGTGCGGGAAAACCCCGGCGACTACGATCAGGGCAAGGTATTGGCCATGGCACTGGTGCACGACCTGTCCGAGGCGCGGCTCATGGACATCCCCATGCCCGTATCCAATGCGTGGCTGGGCAAGGCCAAGGAAAAAGCGGAACAAGGTATCTTCAATGACCTGTTCAAGGCCTTTCCGGGGTATTATTCCGGGCTGCATGATGAATTTCTGGAAGGCGGCACCAACGAGGCGCGGCTGCTGCGCGCCCTCGACAAGGCCCAGATGATGATCAAGGTGTTATGGTATGAAAAAGAGCATCGCGGCTGTCTCGATGAATTTTGGGAAAAGCCGGGCAATTTCAACGATATGGGCATCGCGCCGGTGTCGGCACTTTTTGACGCCATTTGCCGCAAGGCAGGAAAACAGCGGCCGGTGGCAACGTCCTGAACAACCTTAAGGAGAGGAAGCAATGGGTAAGATTGGTTTCGGTGTGAACATGGAATTTGTCCGTCACGAAGACAAGTGTTTCGAATGGGGCGTGGAAAAGGCGGCAGCGCTGGGGTACGAATACGTGGAACCCATGGTGCACCTGGGCCGGGAACTGCTCAGCGAGGCGCGCTATTTTCACAGCGTGTCCATGCTGGACGACCCGCTGCGGGTAAAGCGGGCTTGTGACAATGCCGGCATAAAAGTCTCCGGCCTGTCCGCCCACTGCCCTTTGTGCAGGCCCGAAATCAGCGTGGAATACCTCAAGCAGGCCATCCGTTTCGCTGCGGAATGCGGTGCACCTGTCATCAATACGGACGAAGGGATCAAGCCTCCCTGGACCACGGTGGAAGAGGACCACATGCTGATGCGCTACACCCTTCAGGAGGCGGCACTGGTGGCCGAACCCCGGGGCATTCTCATTGGCCTGGAACCGCACCAGCAGTACAGCAAAACCCCGGCGGGACTGGACCGCATCCAGGCGCTGGTAAAGTCAGACGTCATCGGCATCAACTTCGATACCGGAAACAGCTACCTGGGCGGAGAGGATCCGCTTGCCTGGCTCGACCATGTGCTGAGCCGGCTCGTACACCTGCACGCCAAGGACATTTCCATCCAGCAGTCCTCGTTGGAACGGGGCAAGGTGACCGGCACGCCGGTGGGCTGCGCCTGCGGCGAGGGCGTCATTGACTGGGCAGCCGTCATTGAGCGATGCAAGCGCGCCCCCCGCGACATCGTACTGTCCGTGGAATGCGGTACCGTGGCCCAGGCGGAA
>JAKLHG010000038.1 GCA_022710255.1 Candidatus Hydrogenedentota bacterium | reverse complement strand
ATCGTTTTTGTGCTTGGCAGCGGAAATGGCCTTGATACGTGCCGGATGCCCCACTTGAATCTCCACGGCAAAGGGTGTCAATACGTCGTAAAGATGGCCTGTAAATAGCGTCGCCTCCATGGCGCCGATCCAAGGTTGCGTACGTGCTCTTGCCCACGCTTCGACAGCCGTTCTGCGCGTACTGAAGGTTCCGGAATCGATGGGTTTCCCATCGCCTCGCATTTCGCTGAAGGCAACGGTTCGTTTGTGGACATCCAGTCCAATAAAGTGATAGGGTACATACATGGGAAGTCTCCTTTGGTTTCGTGGTCGGCTTGCCGGTCCACGTCTTTCGGTTTACGAATATTGCCGGGTGGCTTCCCATCATTATTTCGTCTCCGCGTGACAAATCACAACCTATGCATGCTAACAGTTCCCGCCACGTTCTTCAAAAAGTCTCAACGGATCGCTATACCGTAACACCTTGTCAGGACTGTAAAAAACGAATCCGGCCTGAGGCGGGAACTGTCCCGCTTTTTTCGGACCCGCTTTTTTCGGTCCTGACGCCGACGCCCGCAAAAAATATGGGACAGCCTCCGGTGCGGTTTGGGATTACGCACAACGCTCACAGTCTTCGCGCGCGCCGGAGGCAGTCCCATTTTCTGCTCGATCTTTGCGTGCACTGGTTTTGCGGCGATACTGGTTCGCGGCGCATTAAGGATACTGGCCTAAGAGGCTCGAACCGCGTCAATCGGGGCGGCGGCTGGAACAACAACTTCAACAACTGTCGTTTGATCAATCGCAATAACAACACCCCGACGAATACGAACAACAACATAGGCTTACGCCTCTCCAGCTCATCGCGTTGCCCGTTGCGCTATTTGCCAACGTATGCTTTCCTTTCCTTTTGTGGTCTGTCGATCATGCCTGTTGCACCCGCCCCGCTCAATATGTAATACTTTTTGTATGTTTTGTATTACTGATAAACGTAGACCCTTTACAGAAAGGATCTGTGATGCGCAGCAAGAAAGGATTCACGTTGATTGAATTGCTGGTGGTTATTGCCATCATCGGCATTCTTGCCGCCATATTGCTGCCGGCGCTGAGCCGCGCGCGCGAGGCGGCGCGGCGTAAATCGTGCCAAAGCAACCTGAAACAATGGGGCACTATTTTTAAACTGTATGCGGATGAGCAAAACGACTACTGGCCGCCCTGCGCGCCTTTTGGCAACGCCTTCATGAATGGCATGACCTTGTTCAGCGCGCCGGATGCGTTTACCGTGTACCCCGAATATGTATCCGACCTGAATATAGGACAGTGTCCCTCGGACAGCCAGGCGGACGGCAATGGCACGTATGTGGCGACGCGCCTGCCGGATTCAGGGGATTTCGACTCCTGGATTGCGGCGGCCCGGGATGCCGGTGACCGCATCTCGGAACGGTATTATCTTTCCGCGCAGTTGGGGCGGTCCTATGTCTATAAAGGGTATGCGGCAAGCACCCGGGAAGAATATTTCGGCATCTGGGGCGCCATGGGTGCGCTGCCGTTCCTGACGCAGCTTTCCATTGCGGGACTTGCCGCGCCGGTACGGCAGAAAGACTTCACACAAGACCTGACGATAACCACCACAGGATGGCCGACCATGGCGCCGGTCTCCGGCATCGGGGCCGCGGGAGGGGACAAGGTTCTCCGGCTTCGGGAAGGGGTGGAACGTTTTTTCATTACGGATGTCAACGTTATTTCCACCAGCATACAGGCCCAGAGCACCATACCGGTCATGTGGGATACCTATGGGAATGTAATCAGCGGCACCGCCGGGGTGGTCATATTCAACCATGTTCCCGGCGGTTGCAATGTGCTTTATATGGACGGCCACGTGGAGTGGGGGACCTATCCGGGGAAATTTCCCATCATGGAGGATGAGGATATTCTAAAGGAAAACAGTCATTTTGGGTTATATTAGCGCAGACAATCGGGTGTCGGAAAAGGACTTAAAAGACATAAGGGACTGAAAGGACATAAAGGACAAGGCGCATTTCCTTTGCCCGGGCTTTTGCTTCCTATTCACCGTTTCTGCGACCCGAAAGAGTTAACGTATAGATTGCTTTCTATGACTTATTTAAAAAAACATATTGGAAACATGCGGTATCTGGCGGCGTGCCTTCTTGTGTTGCTGGCGTTGTCGGGCTGTCGTGAAGGGCTGGCACCGGCAACAGGCGCGGAAATCATCGCCGGCACGACACTTATCACGGACATTGTGAAGGATATTACTGATGTAAAGGTCGAGTCGTATACCTTGCTTCCCAGCACGTCCTGCCCGAGTCAGTTCGACATGAAGCCCCATGATATTACGCAGCTGCAACAGGCCAAATTGGTGCTGCTGCATGGCTGGCAACTCAACCTCGCGAATATTCGCCGGACGCTGGAGGCGGCAAAAGTTCCTGAGGTAAAACAGCGCATCATTGACGTATCGGGGAACTGGATGGTCCCCGGGGTGCAGAAAGAAGCGGTTGGGAAAATACTGGATATTTTGATTGATTATACTCCCCAATCGGCTTCTCTTTTCCGGGAACGGGCGGCAGTGCGCGTGGCGGCCATCGAGGCGGCGGGTGCAGCGGCGCGCAAGGCATTGCCGCCCGAAACAGCGGCCGGGGTTGCCGTGCTCTGCCATGAAATGCAGGCGCCGTTCCTGAAGTGGGCGGGATACGCTGTCGCGGGAACCTTCAATCGCCCCGAGGATTGGAGTGTGGCGGATGCGGAGGCCCTGGTGAAGAGGGGGCGGGAACACCCTGTCGGCCTCGTCGTGGATAACCTGCAGAGCGGAGGCCTGGCCATGAGCATGACCTTGGCGGGTGATATTGGCGCGGCGTACGTGATGCTGTCTAATTTCCCCGGCGGGTTTCCGGACACACCGACCTGGCAGGAGGCGTTCGAAGAGAATATCCGGCGCTTGCGCAAGGCGACCGTGGAGGCGTTCGTGCCATGACCGATGTCATCATAAACTTACAGGACGCTTATGTGTCGTATAA
Source organism: Candidatus Hydrogenedentota bacterium (assembly GCA_022710255.1). Taxonomy (GTDB): domain Bacteria; phylum Hydrogenedentota; class Hydrogenedentia; order Hydrogenedentales; family CAITNO01; genus JAAYBJ01. The sequence continues at coordinate 10,534 of JAKLHG010000038.1, read as the reverse complement.
CGGGTCGGCCGCTCTCGACGGGGTGTCGCTGCAGGTGCACGCGGGGGAAAGTATTGTATTGCGCGGACCCAACGGCGCGGGAAAGACCACCTTGCTTACCGCGATACATGGATTGACCCCGCTCCTGGCGGGAAGTATTCGGGCGTTCGGTCTGGCGCCCGCAGGGCGGACGCTTCTGGAAGTGCGTCGCCGCATCGGCTATGTTGCCCAGGCGCAGGGCTTCGACCCGCGTATGCCCATCACGGTGCGTGAATCGGTAATGACCGGCGTGTATGGCCGGCTGGGCTGGCGGCGCAGGGTCTCCTTGCCCGTACAGGCCGCAGTCAATGCCACCTTGGACCGCCTCGGTTTGCAGGCGCTGGATTCGAGGCCGCTGGGCCATCTTTCCGGCGGGGAACAGCGCCGTGTCATGATAGCCCGGGCGCTGGTGCAGGAACCGGAGGTACTTCTCCTGGATGAGCCCACCGCCTCCTTGGACGATCACACCCGCGCGGATATTTGCAGCGTCATTGATGAACTGAACCGCGAAAGGGGGCTTACCGTGCTGTGGGTGACCCACGACCTGGATTCGTTGCCGGCCTCGTGCATGCGGGTTATTCGCATGCAGCGCGGACGCATTACAACGGATGCCGCGCCGGATGGGGAAGCCGCTTCCGGACGGAGACCTTGAACCATGGTGTCCCTGATGCAGTATGAATATCTTCAAAACGCCGTGATGGCGGGTTTTTTTGGCGGCGCCTTATGCGGGGTGGTCGGCGTGTTTCTCGTTACCATGCAGGCCTCCTTCCTCGGGATTTGCATTGCCCATGCCGCGTTCGCAGGGGCGCTCTTCGGGTTGTTGCTTGACTTCAACCCGATGGCCGGGGCCATCCTGTTCAGCCTGGGCGCGGCCGCCGTCATCGGACCCTTGTCCGATCGCGGCGCCTTCAGTCCGGACACCTCCATCGGCATCCTGTTCTCCGTCATGCTTGGCATCGCCTTCTTGATTATGGGCATCATGCCCGGCGGCAGGCCCGAAGCGCTCAGCCTCTTCTGGGGCGCCATCCTGACCGTTTCGCGGCAGGATATTTTCGTGCTTGCCGGGATACTGGCGTTGCTGGTACTGTTGCTCCTGTTATTCTTCCGCCAGATACACGTGGTGGCTTGCCATCGCGCCATCGCCGCCGCCGCAGGCATTCCGGCCAGCCTGTACTTCTACGGCATGCTATCGGCCACAGGCGTGGCTATCGCGGTGTCGCTGCCCAGCATCGGCGGCCTGCTGGTGTACAGCCTGGTGATTAACCCCGCGGCGGCGGCGTATCAGCTCACCTATAATTTTAAACTCCTGCTGTTGCTGGCCGCCGGTTTCGGCGTGGCCTCCTGCTGGCTGGGACTGTTTTTGTCGTTCGTGTTCAATGCCCCCGCCGGGGCGGTTATTATATTGTCCTCGGCGCTGCTTTTTATGATAGCCTGTTTGTTGTCACCGAAAAGAAAGCCTTCCCTATGGCGCAACCGCTCCAAAACAACATTCCCGCAATAAGGGCTTTTTTCGACCAGCTGGCCGGTCATTGGGATGCCACCGTCAGCCCACGGCATGGAGAGCGCCTGGAAAGGATCCTGCGGCGGCTTCCCATTGCGGCCGGGGAGCGCGTACTCGACGTGGGATGCGGCACGGGCATCCTGTTCCCCATGCTGGCGAAACGGGTTGGGGAAACCGGGTGTATCGCATCTGTCGATTTGTCCCATGCCATGTTGCTGAAAACGAGTACACGCATTGCCGGCGTGATGCCTCGGCCCGCATCGCTTCTCCTGGAGGCGGATATCACCCTGTCACCTTTCCGGAAGGGCGTTTTCGACTGGGTATTCTGCAACAGCTGCTTTCCCCATTTTGAGGACCAGCGGGGCGCCTGCGACGTCATGGCCGGGCTGCTCTGTCCCGGCGGTCGACTGGTCATATGCCATTCGGAAAGCCGCGAGGCGATCAACGCCCTGCATCGCAGCGTGGGCGGCATTGTGGGCGGCCATGAACTTCCGGATGACGGTACTTTCAGAACGATGGTGCGCCGTGCCGGGCTGGTGCTTGAATCCCTTGAGGACCGGGAGGATGCCTTCCTGCTGATTGCCAGGGCTTAGCCGTTCCTTTCCGGAGTGAGAAACCCCGGGCGGAACTGATGGCGTCCTGATGGAATCCAGAGGGTAGATGAATTTGCAGTTACGCTTTTCCGATGGTATAATTACCGGTAGTTATATAAACGGTATCAAGGCCGGTTTGGGTATATACCGCAGTAAGCGCAGGTATCAATACGCCATTCCTGATAGATAATCTGATGCTTTTCAATAAGATGTGGGAGATGATGGATATACGCCATGGGCAATCACCAAATCCGAAAGGGGCTTAATCTCCCGATTGCGGGCGAGCCCCAGCAAGTGGTATCTCCAAAACAGGCAAACTGTGTCGCCGTGATGGCGCTGGATCATGTGGGACTCAAACCCCGCATGCTGGTGCAACCCGGCGATGTGGTCAAACGCGGGCAAGCGCTCTTCGAGGACAAGAAGGCTGCGGGCGCGCTGTTCACGGCCCCGGGAGCCGGCACGGTACGTGCCGTCCACCGCGGTGAACGGCGCGCCCTGCAGTCCGTGGTCATCGACCTCACGGAAAGTGAAGCGTCCGGTTCTCCGACCGCGGAGGACTTCCAACTCTTTTCAGCCTACACGGGTTCCCCGGTAGATTCGCTGTCCCGCGAGCAAGTGCGTGACCTGCTGGTGGAATCGGGGCTTTGGGTGTCCTTGCGCACGCGTCCCTTGAGTCATGTGCCGCACCCCGAAGGCGTTCCCAACTCGATTTTTATCACCGCCTGCGACAGTAATCCCCTCGCGCCCGATATGGACGCGCTTGTGGACGGCAGGCAGGCTGCGCTTGACGCCGGAGTCCTGGCGATGACGAAACTGACTCCGGGCACCATCTTTTTCTGCAAGAGCGCGAAGGACAAACTGGCACCCACGGTTTCCGCGCCCAATCTGCAGGTGGAGACCTTTTCCGGTCCCCACCCCAGCGGTACGGTAGGCGTGCATATTCACACCTTGGATCCTATCGGCCTGCGCATTACGGAACGGCGGCCCCGGTGGGACCATCTCGGCCTGCATATCCACCTGCTCGACCCGGTCGGCGGCGCCAAAACGGTCTGGCACATCGGCCTGCAGGATCTGCTTTCCGTCGGCGAACTTTTCCTGACCGGGAAGCTTGACGTGACCCGCATCATCAGCCTGGGCGGGCCGATGGTAAAGAAACCGCGCCTCTTGCGCACCCGTCTTGGCGCTTCCATCGGGGAACTTGTCGCGGGCGAACTTGAAGACGGCGAAAACCGGATCATTTCCGGGTCCGTCTTCAACGGCCGACAGGCTGCGGGAGAGGTGCTGGGGTATCTGGGGCGTTTTCACAATCAGATTTGCGTGCTGCGCGAAGGGCGCGAACGCGAATTCATGGGCTGGCTGGTGCCCGGCGCCAACAAGTTCTCCGTCAGCAGGCTGTTCCTTTCCAAATTGACCCCGTCCAAACTGTTCGGGATGCACACGGGTACAAACGGAAGCCCCCGCGCCATCGTGCCCATCGGATTGTATGAACAGGTCATGCCCATGGATATTCAGCCTACCTACCTGCTGCGCTCGCTGTGCGTGGACGACGTGGAACAGGCGGAAAAACTGGGCTGTCTGGAACTGGATGAAGAAGACCTTGCCCTCTGCAGTTTTGTGGACCCGGGCAAGACGGATTTTGGCCCGATACTGCGCAGGAATCTGGAACTCATAGAGAAGGAAGGGTAATAAGGCCCATGAAATTCCTCCGTAACCTGATGGACAAACAGGCCCCGCTTTTCAAGAAAGGCGGCAAACTCGAGTCTTTCTATCCGCTCTTTGAGGCGATAGACACGTTTAACTTCACGCCGGGCAAGGTAACCTCCGGCGCGCCGCATGTGCGTGATGCGATTGACCTGAAGCGGCTTATGTTTACCGTGGTCATCGCCCTGGTCCCCTGTATGTTTATGGGCGTGTGGAATATCGGCTACCAGGCGAACGCTGCCCTTGCGGCGGGCATGACGCCGGAAGGCTGGCGCGGCGCGCTGATTGCCTCACTGGGCATCGGCTTTAATCCAAATAATGCCTTTGCCTGCCTGGTTCATGGCGCCTTATATTTTATCCCCGTACTGGTGGTGGCCTTTGTTGTCGGCGGCGGCATCGAAGTATTTGTCGCCATGATTAAGAAGCATGAGGTGAACGAAGGCTTTTTCGTCACCGGCTTCCTGATCCCGTGCATCCTGCCGCCCACCATTCCCTTGTGGCAGGTGGCGCTGGCGACCGCCTTCGGCGTGGTGATCGGCAAGGAAATTTTCGGCGGCACCGGCATGAACATCTTCAATCCCGCCCTAGTCACCCGCGCCTTCCTGTACTTTGCCTATCCCATACAAAATTCCGGCGACAAGGTCTGGGTGGCCGTCAGCCCTGAACAGGCCGTGGACGGGTTCAGCGGCGCCACGTTGCTGGCTCGGATCGCCGAAATCCCCCCGGACACGGCGGACAAGGCGTATGCGACTGCCATAAACGGCATGGTCGTCAACGGCAAGATGGTAACGTGGATGGACGCATTCCTGGGCTGGATCCCCGGTTCCATGGGCGAGACCTCGACCCTGGCCTGCCTGATCGGCGCCGCCCTGCTTATCATAACCGGTGTCGCTTCATGGCGCGTCATGGTCGCCATGATCGGCGGCTGCCTTGCCATGACGCTGCTGTTGAATTTCGCGGACTCCAAAACGAACGAAATGATGAACCTTCCCTTCCAGTGGCATTTTGTCGTCGGCGCCTTCGCGTTCGGCATGGTCTTCATGGCCACGGAACCGGTTACGGGGGCGTACACGCAAAGCGGCAAGTTTGTTTATGGCGCCGGTATCGGTATTATGACCGCATTGATTCGCACGGTGAATCCCGCCTTCCCTGAAGGCGTCATGCTGGCCATTTTGTTCATGAACATTCTGGCCCCGTTGATTGATTACGTGGTGGTGGCAAGAAACATAAACAGGAGGGTCGCGCGCAGTGCAGTATAGCATGAAATATATATTCGGCTTTGCCGCTGTTCTCTGCTTTGTTTGCTCGATTATGATCTCCACGGCAAACGTAGGCCTTCGTGAGCGGCAGGAAATCAACAAGGTGCTGGATAAGCAAAAGAGCGTGTTGCAGGCGGCATGGCTGGTGCAGCCCGGCGAGAAGGTAAATCGCGCCCGGGTCGAGGAACTGTTCAAGAATGTACGGCCGCGGATAATTGAATTGTCCACGGGCAAGGTTCTTGAAGAAGTGAACGCGGATACCTTTGACGAAGAAAGCCTCCCGAGTCTCCCTGCGCCGACCAACAAAGCCGGCATCCGTGAGATCAAGGAACAGGTCAAGATCTACGAAATCATGGAAGGCGACAAGGTGACCATGTTCGTGCTGCCCATCGTGGGCAAAGGACTTTGGTCCACCATGCACGGGTTCCTGGCGCTGGACGCGGACACGCGCACCATCCGCGGGCTGACCTACTATGACCAGGCGGAAACGCCCGGCCTGGGCGGCGAGGTGGTGAATCCCAAGTGGAAAGCGCTGTGGCAAGGCAGGCTTGCCTATGACGAGAATTGGAGCGCAAAAATTGCCGTGATTAAGGGGCCTGCAGGGCCTGTCGAACAGAATCCTTACGCCGTAGACGGGCTCAGCGGCGCCACGCTGACCAGTCGCGGCGTTACCAATATGTTGCAGTTCTGGCTTGGAGAAAACGGATTCGCACCGTTCCTGAAATCCTTCAGGGAAAGCGGGAGGGCATAAACCATGATATTAGGAAAAAAGCAACGGGAAGCACTGCTAGATCCCATCTTCAACAACAATCCCATCGCGCTGCAGGTCTTGGGGGTGTGTTCCGCCCTGGCGGTGACCTCAAAGCTTTCCACGGCGCTGGTAATGGGTCTCGCCGTAACTTTCGTTACGGGAGGCAGTTCGGCTGCCGTTGCGGCCATCCGTAACAGCATCCCGCCGAGCATACGCATCATCGTGCAGTTGTCCATCATCGCCTCCTTTGTGATCCTCACGGACCAGATATTGAAAGCGTATGTGTTCGATATCAGCAAACAGCTGTCCGTGTTCGTGGGGCTCATCATTACCAATTGCATCGTCATGGGCCGTGCCGAGGCCTACGCCATGCAGAACGGCCCCTGGCTCAGTTTCCTGGATGGCGTGGGAAATGCCATGGGGTACAGCTTGATTCTGGTTGTCGTGGGCACTATTCGAGAACTCTTCGGCTCCGGATCCCTGTTCGGGTACGCAATTCTGCAGCGTACCGCCGATGGTGGCTGGTATGAACCCAACGGGCTGATGCTGCTGTCGCCCAGCGCCTTCTTCCTGATAGGGATTTTCATCTGGGTGCTTCGCGCGTGGAAGCCAGAACAGCAGGAGAAAGACTGACATGGAACACTACCTGAGTTTGTTTGTGCGCGCCGTATTCATTGAGAACATGGCCCTGGCTTTTTTCATTGGCATGTGCTCGTTTCTCGCCTGCTCCAAAAAAGTGACCAATGCGGCAGGGCTCAGCGTCGCCGTAATCACCGTAATGGCGATCACCACGCCCATCTGCAACCTGGTCTATACCTACCTGATGGCCCCGGGCGCCATGGCGTGGATACATCCCTCGCTGGCGAAAGTAGACATCTCTTTTTTATATTTCTTGAGCTTCATCGGCGTTATCGCGGCCATCGTGCAGATTCTCGAGATGACCCTCGATCGCTATGTGCCGTGGCTGTACGCGGCGCTGGGCATCTTCCTGCCGCTTATCGCTGTAAACTGTGCCATTCTTGCTGCGGCCTTGTTCATGGTGGAACGCCGCTATGACTTCGGGGAAAGCGTGGTGTACGGCGTTGGCGCCGCCGTGGGCTGGAGCCTGGCAATCGTCTGCATGGCCGGCATTCGCGAGCGCATGAAATACAGCCAGGTGCCCCCGGCGCTGCGCGGGCTGGGCATCGCCTTCATGTTGACGGGACTTATGGCCCTGGGATTCATGTCCTTCTCAGGCATTCAGTTATAACCAATAGAGGAGACTTCCTTCATGGGCGGTCTGGTTACCATTGTCATGGGCGTGATCATGTTCTGTTTTGTCGTACTGTCTCTGGTGGGGGTGTTGCTGGCGGCAAAATGGAAACTGGTGGCGTCGGGCAACGTCAAGATTCTCATCAATGACGATGAATCAAAAGCCCTTGTTACGCCGGCGGGCAGCACCCTGCTCAACACGCTTGCCGCCAATAAAATCTTTGTGCCGTCCGCATGCGGCGGCAAGGGCAGCTGCGGCGTGTGCAAGGTGAAAGTGTTTGAGGGCGGCGGCTCCCTGTTACCGACCGAAGAGGCCCATATCAACCGGCGCCAGGCCCACGAACACCTGCGCCTCGCCTGCCAGGTCAAAGTCAAAAATGACATGAAGATTGAAATTCCGCCGGAAATCTTCGATGTCCGCAAATGGCAGTGCACGGTCCGGTCCAATCACAACGTCGCCACCTTTATCAAGGAACTGGTGCTGGAACTGCCTGCAGGTGAGTCTGTGCCGTTCCGTGCCGGCGGCTATATCCAAATTGAATGCCCGCCCCACACGCTACAGTATAAGGATTTTGACATCGAGGAGGAATACCGCGACGCGTGGGACCGCTTCAATATCTGGCAATATGCGTCAAAAGTGGACGAGACGGTGACGCGGGCCTATTCCATGGCCAACTATCCCGAAGAATTTGGCATCATCATGCTAAACGTGCGCATTGCCACGCCGCCTCCGGGCTCCAACGGCATTCCGCCCGGCATCATGTCCTCTTTTATTTTCAATCTCAAGCCCGGCGACAAAGTCACCATTTCGGGACCCTACGGCGAATTCTTTGCCAAGGAAACGAACCGGGAGATGTGTTTCATCGGCGGCGGCGCGGGCATGGCGCCCATGCGTTCCCACATCTTCGACCAGTTCCGGCGCATTAAGACCTCACGGAAGGCCACATCCTGGTAGAACATCGCGCGCAGCCTGCGCGAGATGTTCTACCAGGAGGATTTCGACAGCATCGCGGCCGAGAACCCGAACTTCACGTGGTATACGGCCCTCTCCGAACCGCAGCCTGAAGATAACTGGACGGGCCTGACCGGATTCATCCACCAGGTGCTGTATGACGAATACCTGAGCAAACATCCGGAACCGGAGGAAGTTGAATACTACCTCTGTGGCCCGCCCATGATGCTTTCCGCCTGCACCAAGATGCTGACGAATCTTGGTGTCGAGGAAGATATGATCATGTTCGATGATTTCGGATGATGCCCTGTACGGACGACCTTCAACCGCACCCCGCATGACTGGTTTCGCGAGGTGCGGTTTTCTCTTGGAAGAAGCCGATTGGACTATAATAAATAGCGAACCAGCACCATGCTTTTTATGGGACCTTTATGACCTATATGACCTATAGCGCCGTGTCTTATACGGAGAAGACAGCGGCTTGTGTTTCATCCGTATTCGCCCGGGTTATACTGCGTAAGGCGCGCTCTTGTGGTCACGTGTACGTCGGCGCGCTTTTGTGCGGCATGCTCATTCTGAGTGGCTGTGACAACCATCCGGCGTCCTTCACGGTGCATGGCGAGGCGCTGGGCACGTTCTATACCATCACCGTCGCGGCGCCACCGCCGGGCCTGACCGAAGCCCGGGCAAAACAGCTGGCGGATGAAACCCTGGACCGGATCAACCGGCTTATGTCCACCTACCGGGAAGACTCGGAACTCAGCCGTTTCAACCGCCACGATCAACCCGCCCCGTTCCCCGTAAGCGAAGAGACCTATAAGGTATTCGAAATCGCCCAGGAGATTGCGGCACAGAGCGGGGGCGCCTTTGATGTGACGGTTGGCCCGTTGGTCAATGCCTGGGGATTCGGTCCCGATGCGTTCAAGAATTCGCCGAATGAAACCACCATAAACGCGTTGCTCCAACGCACCGGCTACGGTAAAATTACCCTGCATCCCGGTCCTGCCATTTCCAAGGCGACCCCGGATGTCTACTGCGACCTGTCCGCCGTCGCCAAGGGCTATGCCGTGGACGCCGTGGCGGATGCCTTCGAACAAGCGGGCATCACCCGCTGCATGATCGAAGTGGGCGGCGAAATCCGTGTGGCCGGTAAGAACCCCCGTGGCGAGGCCTGGACCCTGGGCATCGAGGCGCCGAAACAGGGCGTCCGGGAACTTCATACCGCCGTCAGTATGGAACAGGGCGCGCTGGCTACCTCGGGCGATTACAGAAATATGTATGAACTGGACGGCCGTTTAATCTCCCACACCATAGATCCCCATACCGGCTATCCCGTGCAGCATGCCCTTGCGTCCGCCTCGGTCATCCACGCCTCCTGCACCTGGGCGGACGGCTACGCCACGGCGCTCATGGCGCTCGGCCCGGAGAAAGCATTGGAGTTTGCCCAAAAACAGGGCATCGCGGTCCTGCTGCTGGTGCATGATGCGGATTCAAACACGTTCAAAGAATTCTCCACCCCGGAGTTTGAGGCATATCGCGTGAAAGGAATGGGGCCTTAACGCGCCAAGCGCTTACTGCGGTTTTTGGCATGACAGAGTGTTCACCCCCGGTATCCCCGCCTTAGTGCCTTATGAAAAAGTTTCTATCAACAAAAACAAGAAGTGAAGTACGTTGCGCGCGCTTTAGCGTGCTATGTTATTCAAGGTACTTGTGTTAACACGCACACTAAAGTGTGAACAACCTACTCTGAATATTTTCTTTCTGGGTTGCGGGTAGTGCCTGCGTTACAAACACATCCACGTTACGGTTCCAATGCTTCGTAAAGTATGGCATGGCCCGGGTTGTACGGTTTCATGAAGACGGCGGCCCGGGTTCTTGCGGTGTGGTGGCATTCGAACGGATATGAATGTCGTGTTGCGGGAAGGGAATCTCGATTCCCAAAGCGTTGAATTCTTTGTTTATTCTTACGTTCAGCCGGTTCAGGGTTGCCAGTCGCACCGACGGGGAAGGCAGGAAGACGCGTAACACAAACAAGAGCGCGCTGTCCCCGTGATTTTCAAAGGTGACCACGGACTCGGGTTCGTTAAGAACATCGGGGTCTTCTTCCGCGATTTTATACAGGGTGTCCGTGACCAGCTGCACATCGGAACCGTACGCGACACCAATCTCGACCACAAGGCGGTTAACCGTGTCGCCGCGGGTCCAATTGGTAACGGCGCGGGTGATGAGATCCCGGTTCGGCAGTACAACCTCCTGGCGGTCCCAATTTCTAATGGTGGTTGCACGGATGTTGATGCGGCGCACTTCGCCTGTAGTGTCGCCGATGGTGACCACATCGTGAATGCGGATGGGACGCTCCACCAGCAGGATAAGCCCGCTGAAGAAGTTGGATACGATTTCCTGGAGGCCGAACCCAAGGCCTACGCCGATCGCCGCAATGAGCCAGCCCAGCCGGCTGAGATCAAGGTGGATTTGCGAAAGGGCCAGGACAATGCCGACGATAAAGAT
>JAKLHG010000379.1 GCA_022710255.1 Candidatus Hydrogenedentota bacterium | reverse complement strand
CCGGCTGTATACCCTGTGCGAACGGAAAAAGCGCGCTACCGAGGCGCTGGCGTATAATGGGCTGGTCCAAAGCTGGCCGGAGATTCTGCGGCTGGCAAAGGGCACGCCCAAAGCGGGGAAAGAGGAGGATTTGTTTGAGTGAAGATGCACGATAATAAGCCTGCTGGAAATCCACTGGGATCGCCACTGGGAGCGCCGGCAAAGATGCCGGCATTTCTCGAATCAGCCGGCAGAGATGCCGGCGCTCCCAGTGGTGCTCACACTGAAGAGGCCGGCAAAGATGCCGGCGGTCCCAGTGGCGAGCCCAGGCAATGGCATTCCCGGGGCTATCTGCCCCATCTGGATTACCCTGGCTTGATTCAATTCATCACCTTTCGTCTTGCTGATAGCATGCCTGTTGAAGTCGTTCAAAAGTGGAGGGATGAATTGGGCTGGTGCATGGACATGAAAGCGGATAATCCCGCTGTAATCGAACTTGAAAAACGTATTGAACGGTACGAGAATGCAGGGTACGGCGCTTGCTGGCTGCGACAGCAACGCATCGCGGAATTGGTGGAAACAGCCTTGCTTTTCTTTGATGGGGAGCGCTACCGGATTATCAGCTGGTGCATCATGCCCAACCATGTCCATGTGCTTGTGGAAACAAAAAAGGGATTTCCGTTATCTGGGGTGCTCCAACCCTGGAAATCGTATACGGCATTACAGGCGAATAAATTGCTGGCGAGAAGAGGTACTTTTTGGATGCATGAGTATCGTGACCGATATATTCGCGACCAGGCGCATTTCGATAGGACCTTGTCATATATTGAAGAAAATCCGGTAAAGGCACATCTGGTCAGGAATGTCGCAGACTGGCGCTGGAGCAGTGCTTATAGAAAAACAGGGGAAACACTACTGGGAGCGCCGGCATCTCTGCCGGCTGATTTGAGAAATGCCGCCGAGGATGGCGGCGTTTGCAGTGAAGATGCGGGCAGAGATGCCGGCGCTCCCAGTAAATAAGGAATAGTGGTATGGCCATCTCCAATCATGAGCGCATGGGCAAGGCATTGGATCCCGCCGGAAAAGGACCAGGTAAATTTCTCACGCAACCATTTCATGTTGCTTGTGTGTTAAAATCGTGACATGCAACTAAGGAGAGTTATTGTGAAAGCCGTTGAACTTGAGATGACCATCGGCACGGATGGTTCCATGCGACTGCCGGACGCCTATCATCAGATTTATGGGCAGCATGCGCGCATTGTTATCCTCCTGTCTGAGCCCCAGGCCATGGAGGACGCCTTGATCAACCCCATGAAATACGCCAATACCGTGGACTGGCCCGTGGATGGATTGACGTACCAGGAGAACGTGCGGGATGAATGGTCATGAAGGCGGTGCTTGACACCAATATTGTCATCTATCTGCAAAAGGGGCTGCTGGGGGAAGCGCTGCCGACGGGACAGTACGCGATTTCAATTATTACGGAAATGGAACTCCTTTCGTTCCCCGGCCTGAACCCATCACAAAAGGAATGGCTCGACCGTTTTATTGCGGACATGAACGTCATCGGCATAGAACATGAAGTAAAACGCCGCGCTATCGAGATTCGCCGGGATTACCGTATGAGATTACCCGACGCTATTATCGCGGCTTCGGCCATTACCACGGACGCCCTGCTGTTTACCAACGATCAGCGTATGCCAGGGATTCCGAATCTTCAAGTGCGCGCCCTTTCCCTGCGGCAGGAGAGGTAATAACGCAACAGGGGAGAGGATGCGGCCGATCCGACCGCTCGGTCCGATCAAGGAAAAGGGAATCTATCATGGCTATCACCAATCATGAGCGCGTGGGCAAGGCATTGGACCTGTTGCGGGAGGGGCTGGCGCCCTTCGTGGAGCGGGAGGTGCAGAGCAAGGTCGCGGCGGGGGTGCTGAACCGCGCCGCCATCCAGCGTTTCGCGGACGACCCGAAGCTGGGCAAGAAAGCCATTAGTGAATGGGACGCGGCAGGGCTGCTGAAGATCATGTGGGAGACGTGGAACGAGGTGTTCCGGGACACGCTGGGCTATGCCGAGCGCAGCCTGGTGTCAGAGGTGCGGGACTGGCGCAACAAGTGGGCGCATCAGGAACCCTTTTCCAGCGACGACGCGGACCGCGCCCTGGATTCGGCGGAGCGGCTGCTCGCGGCCGTGTCGGCGCCGCAGTCCGAAGAGGTGCGCCGTATCAAGCTGGATTTGCGCCGCGAGGTGTTTGACCAGCAGCGGCGTAACGAGAAAAAGAAACTGGGCGGTTCGCTCATCGAGGCGGCGGCAAGCGGCGCGCTGAAACCCTGGCGCGAGGTGGCGACGCCCCACCCGGACGTGGCGAGCGGCCGCTATCAGCAGGCGGAATTCGCCGCGGACCTGTGGCAGGTGCACCTGGGCGAAGGTTCCGACGAGTACAAAGCCCCGAAAGAATTTTTCCGGCGCACCTATCTCACGGAAAGCCTGAAACGGCTGCTGGTGAACGGGGTGCAGCGTCTCGCGGGCACGGGCGGCGACCCGGTGGTGCAGTTGCAGACCAATTTTGGCGGCGGCAAGACCCACTCCATGCTGGCGCTGTACCACCTGTTTTCGGGAACGTCCCCCGCGGAACTCGCCGGGGTGGACGCCGCGTTGAAAGCGGCGAAGGTAAAGACCCTGCCCGCTGCGAAACGGGTGGTATTGGTGGGCAACAAGATATCCCCGGGGAATCCCGTGACCAAGCCCGACGGCACGACGGTGCGCACGCTGTGGGGCGAACTGGCGTGGCAGTTGGGCGGCAAGAAGGCCTTCGCAAAGGTGAAAGCCGATGATGAGAAGGCGACCAGTCCCGGGGATGTGCTCCGCGCCCTGTTTACCGAATACGGCCCGTGCCTGATCCTCATAGACGAGTGGGTCGCCTACGCGCGGCAACTGCACGACCAGAGCGACCTGCCTGCGGGCGGGTTCGAGACCCAGTTCAGCTTTGCCCAGGTCCTTACGGAATCGGCCAAACTCGCGGGTAACTGCCTGCTTGTGATTTCCCTGCCCGCCTCGGACACGTCGGGCTCGCCCCATGCGCAGGCGGACGATGTCGAGGTGGGCGGCATCCGGGGCCGGGAGGCGCTGGACCGGCTGCGGAACGTGGTGGGACGGCTGGAATCCTCGTGGCGGCCCGCCACCGCCGAAGAGGGCTTCGAGATTGTACGGAGGCGGCTGTTCGAGCCGTTGTCCGGGCCGGATGCCTTCAAGCAGCGGGATGTGACGGCCCAGGCCTTCGCCGAACTGTACCAGAACCAGCGCGCCGAGTTTCCAGCGGAATGCCGGAACGCCGACTATGAAAGGCGCATCCAGGCGGCGTACCCCATCCACCCGGAGATCTTCGACCAGTTGTACGGCGGCTGGTCCACGCTGGCGAAATTTCAGCGCACCCGGGGCGTGCTGCGCCTCATGGCGGCGGTCATCCACAGCCTGTGGGAGCGGGGCGACCGGGCGCCGTTGATCCTGCCTTCGACGATTCCCATTGAAGATCCCCGGGTGCAGTCCGAATTGACCCGCTATCTTTCCGACAACTGGGCGCCGATTATCGAAAAAGACGTGGACGGGCCGAATTCCCTGCCCCTGAAGATAGACGCGGAACAGCCGAACCTGGGCAAACTGTCGGCGACCCGGCGCGTGGCGCGCGCCATCTACCTGGGTTCGGCGCCCACGGCGGCCGCCGCGCACCGGGGCATCGAGGACCTGCGCGTGAAGCTCGGTTGTGTCATGCCGGGTGAATCGCCCGCCGTGTTCGGCGACGCCCTGCGCCGACTCGCCGGTGCGGCCACCTATCTCTACCAGGACGGTCCCCGCTTCTGGTATGCGACCCAGCCGACGGTGACGAAACTTGCCGAAGACCGGGCGGAACAGTTGTCGCGCGCGCCCGACAAGGTTGCCGACGAACTGGAGAAACGCCTGCGCAATAACCTGCGCAATACGGGCAGCTTTAACCGCATCCATCCCGTGCCGCACTCCGGCGCGGATGTGCCGGACGACCTGGAAACCCGGCTGGTGGCGCTGTCCCCCGATCATGCCTACAGCAAGGAAGCCGGCAATGCGGCGGAATGCGCCGCCAAAGCCATCCAGGAATCCCGGGGCAATACGCCGCGGCTGTTCCGGAACACCCTGGTCTTTCTCGCGGCGGACAAGGCGCGCCTGCAGGACTTGGATGAGGCGGTACGCAAATTCCTGGCGTGGGATTCCATTCTGGCGGAGAAGGACACGCTCGACCTGACGCCGTTCCAGGTGAAGCAGGCGGAAAACCAGAAGCAGGCGGCGGACAGCGCCGTGGACGCAAGGTTGCCGGAAACGTACCAATGGCTGCTGGTCCCCGTACAGGCGAATCCGCAGGCGCCGGTGAACTGGGAGGCGCTGCGCCTGACCGGCACGGATGCGCTGGCCGTGCGGGCGAGCAAGAAACT
>JAKLHG010000378.1 GCA_022710255.1 Candidatus Hydrogenedentota bacterium | reverse complement strand
CTGCCTTGGGCGCCTCCATCTGGATGCCGGTCTTTTTCGCGGTATACCAGTATCGGCTCTACTAAAAGTCATCGGTCACGAAAAAACCGGCATGACGGTACAAGCAAGAACATTGTAAATAGCAAAAAGGACCGCTATGTTCATAAGCGAAGAAAAACGATGGAACGTCAAAACCTGACGAATTCTCACCGGCAGCACCGATAGATTAATTTTGATTTAGATAGTATTATCTTCGGATTCGATGGAATATGAAACAGAGTCTTTAAGTATAAGTATATTATCAAGATTGTAAATAGCGTATTTTGTAAAACCCTGTTCACGAGCCTCATCCTCGACGAAGCCTTGCATCGCTTCACGCCATCCACGCAACTCTTCTCGTTCCCAAAGCCGCTGCTCCTGCTTATTCAACTGGTAGTGCCATATTACACGTGCCATATCATTAGCTCCTCTATCAGAATACTTGTGATTTCTTTATCAGCCCTGAAATCACTGTGTTAAACGACCGCGAGAGGACTCGGAAACATCTAACTAATTCATTTAGTATAACATAAGAAAGATGAACGATTCAAGGTGATGAATTCGTATCCTATTCCGCCCGTCCTCGCCCATTCCAAATGTGTGGCGTGATACCCCCACCGTCTGCAATTGAAAACAGGCCTACAGGGCGTTGGATTCAACGCATGGAGGGTTCATACGGCCTCCCATTGCCGTCGGTACGATGCCAGATATCTTCCTGTTCCGAATGAAGGAGTAGGCCATAGCGATGGGGACGGCGGTACGCATTTCCATGGATGGTTTTTAACCTGCGTTTCCGGATGGCGTCCATATCAAAAGAAGCTACGAACAAGCCTTCTTCTTCTCCCGCTATTACCAGACAGGTGCCATTGGCATCATAGGCGGTTGAACAGCCATTACACATGGGCGCGGGATAATTGGCCATGGCCACACCCATCGCGTTTTCCCAGGCTCACACCTTGAACTGGTCAAGCCGCATCGTATTCAATCGGCAGGCATTGGGGGGGTAAGCACCAATTCAGCGCCCTGAAGCATCAGAATACGTGCGCTTTCCGGCTGTTCCCGGTCGAAACATATCATGGAGCCTACACGAACAGGACCCGCCCGGGTGTTGAGAACTCCCGTAGGGAAACCTTCCCCCGGCGTCATAGAGGCCTCCATGGATTTAAAATCGCTGGTATGCACCTTGGCATAGGTGAACACAACTTCGCCGGGGCGGTCAAACAAGGTCAACGCATTTCGGGGCGCAGGTTCAAATTGTTCCAAATAGGTAAAGCCTATTGCCATATCCAGATCCCGGGCAAGCATGGCGAAGCGTTGCACCGTTTCGTCCTGTAATGCCAGGGCATCATAATAAAATTCCTCCCGGGCCCCTGTTTTTTCAGGATCAAACCGGGTGTACCCGATGCTCCACATTTCCGGCATCAAGGCGATATCAGCATCCATTTCCGCAGCGCGGTGACAGAATTCCGCAGCCTTTTTCTAATTTTCAGTAACGTTATTTTCGTCCGGCTACATCTGCAGAAGCGCAACTTTTACGGTAAAGGCATCAGCACCGACGGCAAAGAATAGTATCGGCAAAATCAGACAGGCTGTGCACGAGATTGTGCACAACAAATTAATGCTCCGCTCAGTCTTCATACGCCGTGATGGCATCTTCCTGAAAGACTGACAACATAATCGTGGTACGGCCATTGGTGGTATACACGAGGTAAATTTTTTCATCTTCTCCTTGGATGGCATAAGGATAGGCATAGGTGTTTTCACCGCCGGCAATGGTTCGCCGATACGGCCAGGTTTGTCCGTTATCATTACTGACGGTCACGGTCAGCGGGGTGCGATCATTCATATTGTCATTATAAACAAGCATCAGGTGCCCGTTTCTTAACTTTATTAATTCAACAGCGGAATTGGGATTGGGAAAGTCCGTCCGTTCAGCATCTGTCCAGGTATTGCCGCCGTCGCTGGAAGAGGCGCGCAGCATCCAGCCGTTGTCCGTAGGCTCAAAACCGCCGCCACGCCGCAGAAAACAAAACAGGTCGGTCTCATTGATTTGCACGGCCTGTGCCTGCAGGTTCCCCTCGGGAGAATGAATGCGGTTGGTTTCGGACCATTCCTTCCGGGCGGGGTTGTACCGCAGAAAATAACTGCAAGTATCCGCCTCACTGCGCTCCCGGTCATCGCCGGTTTCATGATACAGGGGCAAAAGATAGTCACCATTCATCAGGACAATCGGCTGGCCTCGCACCATGGAACCCTCTTCCATGACGAGGACAAACGAATCGGACCAGGTCAGAGCGCCATCACGGGAAATTTTCGCATGAACCCGCGCATTGGACCAGGTGTCTCCATATTGCGTATTGAAAAACAACCAGACAAGTCCGTCCGGCGCCTGCCAGATAACGGGATTTCCGACGCCGTGAAAGGGTATCGCGGCAATCGCTTCTGGAAAAGACCAACCCGCCTCCCCTTTTACTTGCCGGGCCCCGTAAACGGCAGTATCGTCGGAATATTCATTCATACCACCGTAATAGGCGATATACAAATCTCCATTCTGCAGTTGTGTTATGGAAGCGGGGTGTTTGTACGGCCCGGGATGCTCGGAACCAAAGACCCGGAAGGTCTCGATGTTGGTGTGAAATTCAGGCAAAACCAATTCACCCCCGGCGGTGAAAGAGACAATCGCCACCGCGAGAACGCATGCAACGGCATATTTCATAAAGTTCCCTTTCCGTGTGTAGAACGTTTAAAAGGCGGCCGCCGCACTTGAAAACTGAGACGGATCCGGCAGTTTGTCCTCATAAATCTCCACACCGTTCTCCTCTCGCAACAGGTGCATCATTTTTGATATCAGCAACGGTCGCGCCACCAGCGCTTTCGCTATCTCATACTCGAGATTGCCGACAGGCTTATGTTCAAGCACCTTGAGAACGATATAAGCGGCGGGCATTTCCCGCCCCGTACCGTCTTGAGCCACCTGACGGTAAGAAGGCAGGTAGACCGGGCCCAGAATATCCCCCGGCTCCGCTCCAGAAGCCTCCGTCCAGAAACCCCGGAACTTTTCCAACTTCGGATTATTCATAATACCCGATTCAAACACATACTCCCTGCCATCGGCCGCACCTTTCTGTTTGTACTGCGCAGCCAGG
Source organism: Candidatus Hydrogenedentota bacterium (assembly GCA_022710255.1). Classification (GTDB taxonomy): domain Bacteria; phylum Hydrogenedentota; class Hydrogenedentia; order Hydrogenedentales; family CAITNO01; genus JAAYBJ01. The sequence goes on along the minus strand of JAKLHG010000378.1, from coordinate 1,282 downwards.
CTCTCAAAAGTCTCGCCGGCACTGATGCGGTCCCGGGCTGCAGCAGCCTGCTGCAAAGCGTCTTTATCCTCGGCAAGAAATCGTATGCCCGAAAATACCAGTTCTTCCATGGTAACCAGCTGTTCTTTCATAAACCCATATTCACGCTTCATTTCCTCCTCGTCGAGAGAAATCCTGCCCCCCTTCAGCGCTTCCCCGGCCAAATATTCCACCGCCTGTTCGCCCTGAAGTTTTTCGATCATTCTGTCGGTGCTTTCCTCAATATTGTCTTTATTGAACTGAAGCAACTCCGGGGTAAGCCCGTACAGTTTCATCATCGGGGTGACCACATCCGCCTGGGGCACTTCCATACGCCACATGGCCCGCAATTGTTCTTCTTCATCACCGCTTTCCAGAAAAAACTGCTCCCGGGCCTGTTCCCGGTCCACGGAAATCTTGCCCTCTTCAGCCAATTTTTTACCAAGGGACAGTTTTATCCTGCCATCTATATGGGCATTCAAGATGCGTAACAAATCATTCCGGGTCCGAATTACAGGACGTTCCGTATCGGGCATTTCCCGTATAATTTTAAACAGGTCCCCCCGGGTAATGTAGCGTTCGCCCATCTTGGCGACATGAATACGGTCTTTATCGGTAATCTGGCCACAGCCGCAGGCCAGCAGAACCGCCGCCAGCATGAGAATCCGTCCGGCATTTCCAAGCCATAATACGTATTTTTTCATAGGCCCTACACTCCATGTTTGCTCTGATTAGCATACCAGTCTTACTATGATTTTTTCTACCCTCGTGAGAAGGTATTCTGCGCCCGGGAAAAGGGAAGGTGCATATGCGAAGTTCCGGTCTCGCGCCCCATCCATTCCAAAACGACCAGAAGATTACTTGGTACTCCCTATTCCGTTGGAGAGGCAATCTTCAGGGCGGCTGTCGTTTCGAGTCCGGTCAGGGAATCATGAACACGAACGGTATACCATCCGGGCAGTTCATTCATGGCGAGGGGCAGATACATTTCCGCGATTCCGGCCGCCGCGGGAATACTCCGGCGGTACCAGGGTAATGCGGGGCGATTGGCGGGCAACAGGTCGACCAGGAAAAGATGCTTCCCGGCCTTGTCCTTTTCAGGCTGCACCATGATTCTCAGGGGCAGGCGCTGTCCCGCAAATGCGACCTTGGGAACCTCAAGAACCAGTTCCTCCACTTCATACGAGAGGCAGCTGACCACCTCCACGGTTCCCGGCTCCATAACAAATGTATGACGGTGCGGCCGGGATATCAATTCGCCGGT
>JAKLHG010000377.1 GCA_022710255.1 Candidatus Hydrogenedentota bacterium | reverse complement strand
TCAGGGGCATTCATCAGGGGCCGATAGTAAAGAGACCGGCGGCAGGTTATAGGCGGCACAAGCATTCTCTGTTATTTGACGGATCAGCGTGTCCGCGTTGACGCTCTTGAGTGAGGCGAGATACTGCAGGGTATGCAACACATATTGAGGCTCACACCGTTTACCGCGGACAGGTTGCGGCGCCAGGTAGGGCGAGTCGGTCTCCGCCAGCAAACGATCCGGGGGCACGCGCCGCGCCGCTTCGCGCAGGAGCTCCGCCTTGGGAAAGGTCACATTACCGGCAAAAGAAATATAACACCCGAGTTCAAGGCATTTTTCGGCAAAATCCACGGAACCGCCAAAGCAATGGAGGATGCACCCCCTCAACCGGGGCACATGGTCGCGGAGTATGGCGAAAGTGTCGTCATCCGCGTCCCGGCTGTGAATCACCGCCGGAAGACGCAGCCGGGCCGCCAGGGCGAGTTGCCGTTCGAAGCAGGCGCGCTGTCGTGTCCTTGGCGCGAACTCGTTGTGATAGTCCAGGCCGGTTTCCCCGACAGCCACAATCCCCGGAGTCCCGGCGAATTCCTCCAGTCTGCTTTCGGCATCGTCATCATATTCGGCGGCGTGATAGGGGTGAAAGCCAACGGTCCCGTAGATACGGGGCCGGAGCAATTTCAGCGTGTCCGCACTGCCTACAATACCATCTCCGATAACGACCATCCACGCGAGACTTTCCAGGGACCGTTCGATTACCTGTTCCCGGTCCCCGTCAAACGGCATCATTTGCAGATGACAATGGGTGTCGACCGCTTTAATCAACTGTCCGCCTTCCCATCGGGCTTCTTTTTGCGTTTCTTGTTCTTTTTCTTTTTGCGGTCGTCCGAACGTGCCGAAGCGCCTTGCTTCAGTGCGCCGGGACGTTCTCCGGACTCTGAAACATTCTGGGGCGCTTCAACGACGAAGGACCTGGCGGGGGCATCATCGGCGATGGCGGCCAATTGCGCATCATCAACGCCGTCGTCAGGCAGCGGGAGCGGCTTGACCGGTTGCAGGTCGCCCTTTTCATACACTTCATTTTCATACTGGAGGCAGCAAAGCAGGCGGCCGCATTGACCGCTGATTTTGCCGGGGTTGAGGGACAGGTTCTGGCACTTGGCCATGCGCATGGAAATGGGCACAAAACCTTCCAGCCAGGTGGCGCAACAAAGGGGCTGCCCGCAACAGCCCAAACCGCCGATAAGTTTCGCCCGGTCACGCACTTGTATGTGCCGCAGTTCAATGCGGCTGTGGAGTTCTCTCGCCAGATCCCGGACCAGGTCGCGGAAATCCACGCGGTTTTCCGCCGTAAAATAGAAGGTGACTTTGTGCCGGTCAAAGGTATATTGAACATCCACGAGGCGCATCGGCATGCCGCGCTTCTGAATGCGCTTGTAACAAAGTTCGTGCGCTTTTGCCTCTTCGCCGTCAAGGGTCCGGTAGGAATCCTCGTCGGTGGCCGTCGCCTTGCGCAACACGCGCCATTTGATGCGGTTCGACTGTTCCTGCGGATAAGGCTCCGGCGGCAATACCACCCACCCCCATTCCAGGCCCTGATCCGTTTCCACGACCACGTGGTCATCGCGCTGCAGCACCAGGTCTCCGCAGGAGAACGTCACTACCCGGCGCGGCTTACGCAGCCGGATTCTTGCAATATTCATGCGTGTTCGCTCCGTCTACTCAAGGTTGACTGCACCGGCTTATGAGGCCAGTACAAAAAATAAGTCCCGAAAGATGCGCTGTTTTTTCATGTTCCGTTCAATATACTTCCACGCATCGGAAATAGCCTGCAATTTTTCGGCATGTTTGTCCAGGTCCACCCGCACGGGCAGTTGATTCTCCAAGTCGCGGTTAAAGTTGAAACGCGGACCGCCGCTGGCACTGTGCACAAATTCGTCGCGATACCAAGCGTCGAATAACTTCAGATGTTCCACCATTTCCTGCCGGACCAGTCCGGCGGCGTGCGCTTCGAGTTCTTCCTTTTCCGGGGAATCCTCCTCATCGGACTCTTCACTTACCTGAACGCCTTTTTCTCCCATGACTTCCGCCGTAATACGTTTTTCCGTCGCCTGAATATACGCGCCATAACCCTCGCTCACCAGCAGGGGATTTTCACCGGCGGCAAGGCGTCGCACCACATCCATGACCGTCTCGCGTCGGTTGGTTTCCATCAATTGCAGGGCGCGCGCCATGCTGCCGCCGGACAACGCAGCCAGAGAATCACAGGTTTCCCCGCTTAATTCGGCGCGTCGGGCGAGCATGGAGGCGACGGTTTCCGTCCGCAGCGAGCCGAAGCGCACACTTTGACAGCGGGACCGGATGGTAGGCAATAAAAACCTGGGCCGCTCCGTCAGCAGGATAAACACCGTGTTGCTGGGCGGTTCTTCGAGGGTTTTCAAAAAATGATTTTGCGCCGCTTCATTCATCCGGTCCGCGTCTTCTATGATGACCACACGCACATTGCTCTCGAAAGGCCTGTACGCTGCGCTCTCGTTGACCTCTTTAATGACATCAACTTTGATAATGCGCATTTTCCCGGTCGGGCTGATACGGAGGATGTCAGGGAAGTTGCCATGGTCCACTTTGCGGCAGGACAGGCACACGTCACAGGCGTCGTCGGGGATTTCCCCGCAATTCAGGGCTTTGGCGAATTCATGGGCAGCCATCCGCTTCCCAACCCCGCCGGGCCCCCAGAACAGGAGTCCGTTGGGCATGCGGCCCTGGAGCACGATACCGCGCAATAACCTGATGGCCACATCCTGGTCCTGTATCTGCTTAAAGCTCATAGGTAATGTTACCGGTTCTCCATGAACGGCAGGCCGCATATATGCCGCCGCAGCTCCTCCTGAATGATTTCAATGGGACGGGAGGCGTCCACTATTGTAATACGATCGCCTTCCTCTTGTGCAAGAGCCAGGAATCCTTCGCGCACCGCTTCATGAAAAGTCACGGCCTCCTGCATCATGCGGTCATCACTGCCACGCTCCCACGCGCGGCGCAACCCTTCCGCCGCGGGAAGGTCGAAGACATAGGTGTGCATGGGCCGGACGGCGCCAGCGGCAAGGCGGTTCAGGAGACCGACCGTGGCAGGATCAAGTTTTCGCCCCACGCCCTGGTATACGGTGGTGGAGTCATAAAACCGGTCGCAAAGCACGATGGCGCCGTGCTGTAATGCGGGCAATACCACTTGTTGCACGTGTTGCGCCCGTGCGGCCTCATAGAGAAACAGTTCGGTAAGCGGGGCGATGGTTTCCCCGGAAGTTTCCATTAAAAGGCCGCGTATCCGCTCGGCCAGCGGGGTACCTCCCGGTTCGCGGGTAATGATCACCTCTGCGCCCCGGGCGCGTAAAAAGTCGGCCATCAGCCGGATTTGCGTGGATTTCCCCGAACCCTCGCACCCTTCAAAGGTTATGAATGCCCCCTTCATTGTTTTACCACCCGCGCCCGCGCCGCCGCGCCGTCCCGGAAGAACTGTTCCAGGCCCGGCCCGTCCGATGCGGTCAAATACGCCTCGAAACGGTGCAGCCATTCCTGCAGGGAGGAAAGCGTTTCCGCCAGCGCCCACTTGTTTTCAAGGCAGATGTCGCGCCATAGTTCCGCACGCGATTCCGCGATGCGCGTGGTATCGCGGAAACCGTTGCCCACCATTTCGGCAGGCACGCCGCACTCGCCGGCAACCAGCGCCAGCGCCGCCGCGGTCACATGGGGCGCATGGCTGGTCCTGGCAAGAATGGCGTCGTGAACACGCACATCCATGTCGGCCACGCGCGCGCCGGCGGATTCCCAAAGCGCGCAGACCTGTTCCCGGGCGTCAGGATCAAGAGCGGCATCCTTTTCAACCAGGCACACGCTGCCGCAATAGAGTTCCGCCGTACCATTTTCAGGACCATACAGTTCCGAGCCCGCCATGGGATGACAGCCGACAAAACGGCGCGGCAGTGGGCACACGCGCTGCGCATGCGCGCAAATAGCCTCCTTCGTGCTTGCCACATCCAGAAGCACCACGTCGGGCGGCGCCACAGCCAGCACCAGATCGAGCATCGGAATGACGCTGCTCGCGGGCGTTGCAATCACCACCAGGCGGGAACGGGCGACCCCTTCCCGAACATCAAGCGTGATTTGGTCCACGGCGCCCCGGCGCTGCGCGATCTCAAGAGAGGCAAGCGTGCGTCCCACGCCGGTAATGGAAAGGGAAGGATCGTTTTTTTTCAGGGCAAGCCCCAAAGAGGCGCCGAGAAGCCCCACGCCGATGATGGCGACCCCTTCAAAGCGACTTGTCATAGCCCTTCTTTCGTTGCGGCAACGGCCTGGGCTATGGTGAAGTTGCCCACATACAACGCGCGTCCCACAATGATTTCGTCCACACCCAGGGCTTCCAGCGCGCAGGCATTGCGGATATCGTCCAGGGAAGATACGCCTCCCGAGATGGTCACGGGAATCA
>JAKLHG010000376.1 GCA_022710255.1 Candidatus Hydrogenedentota bacterium | reverse complement strand
GCCACGATTGGCGGCGGGTGTGACAACACCAACAGCGGTCTTCATGGCACGCTGGGCGGCGGTCATCAGAATGTTGTCAGCGGCAGCGCCGCAACCATTGGCGGTGGTCAGGGCAACGTGGCCAGCAGTGCGAGCGCAACCATTGGCGGCACTCTTTCCGGCGGCATCAGGAAATTCATAGACTCGCTGCCGCTTTTAAATACCGCCGGCGCCAACAACCTCGGACAGTACATGCCCATTGCCATTCCGGATACGACAACCTATCCGGGAGCTGATTATTATGAAATAGAACTTGGAGAATATACCGAACAAATGCACACGGATCTGCTACCGACCACACTGCGGGGTTACAGGCAGACCAATACCACGGATGCTACGGTAAGCCAGTTCCATTACCTCGGCCCTTTGATCGTGGCCAGCCGCGACAGGGCGGTGCGCATCAAGTTCACCAACAGCCTTCCCACAGGCACCGCTGGAGATCTGTTCATTCCAGTGGACGAAACTGTCATGGGCGCGGGGATGGGACCGTTGGGGACGGGCGCCTCGCCGGTCGAATTCACGCAAAATCGCGGCACGTTGCATCTGCATGGCCTCTTGTCCCCATGGATCAGCGACGGCACACCCCACCAGTGGATCACGCCGGCAAATGAGGCGACTTCATACCCCAAGGGCGAATGTGTGGCATATGTGCCTGATATGTGGTTTTTAAATGGAAACGTGATCCCCAATACAGTGGGTCAGACAACTCCGCCGGTGGCGGGGGCGACCAATAATCCCGGCCCCGGCTGCCTGACCTTCTACTATCCTAACCAGCAAAGCGCCAGGTTGATGTTCTACCACGACCATGCGCTCGGCATCACCCGCCTCAACGTTTATGTCGGCGAGGCCGCAGGATATGTATTAACCGATCAGGTGGAACAGGATTTAATCAACGGCACCAACGTTTCCGGCGTCAATCCCACTCTGGCCAAACTCCTTCCTGATGTCGGGATTCCTTTGATCATCCAGGATAAAACCTTCGTGGATGCTACCACCATCATGGCTCAGGATCCGAATTGGAGATGGGGCGGGACAATAGATCCGAATACAGGCGACTGGCAACCGAAAACCGGCGACCTCTGGCTCCCCTCAGTCTACATGCCGGCCCAGAACCCCTGGGACATTTCCGGAGCAAGCGCGTTTGGCCGGTGGCAGTATGGCCCGTGGTTCTGGCCGCCCACAAATAATATAACATATCCGCCGATTGCGAACCCTTACTTCGATCCCAACTGCGACGGTATGGCCGGGTGGTGCGAGCCGCCGATGATGCCCAGCGTTCCCAATCCTTCTATGGGAATGGAAGCGTTCATGGACACATCCATGGTCAACGGCACGGTTTACCCCACCCTCACGGTTCAGCCCAAGGCATACCGCTTCCGCATCCTGAACGCGGCGGACGACCGATTCTTCAACCTGCAGATGTATGTGGCCGACCCTGCTGTTATTACCTCTGATGGCCGGACAAATACCGAAGTCAAAATGGTTCCCGCGGTCAAGACCGTTGGCTATCCGTCAAAGTGGTCGACCGATGGTCGTGAAGGCGGGGTGCCTGATCCGTTTACCCAGGGCCCGTCGTGGATTCAAATCGGCACGGAAGGCGGTTTCCTGCCCGCGCCGGTGGTGGTCCCCAATCAACCGGTTAACTGGAACATGAATGCAACCGCTTTCAACGTCGGCAACGTTACGGATCATTCTCTGCTTGTAGGATGTGCGGAACGAGCGGACGTTATCGTTGACTTCTCCGCGTATGCAGGTAAAACCCTCATCCTTTATAACGATGCGCCCGCTGCATTCCCCGCGCTGGATCCGCGCTATGATTATTACACCGGAAACCCCAGTCAGATGGATACCGGCGGCGCACCCACCACCCAGCCGGGTTTCGGTCCCAACACCCGCACCATTATGCAGATCAAAGTTGCCGCCTCAGCGCCTGCCGCTGCTTATCCTCTGGCTGCGCTGAATGAAGCATTTAAGAAGACCGCTACCAAACGGGGCGTATTTGAGGTATCCCAGGATCCCATCATCGTGCCCCAGGCCGCCTACAACTCCGCCTACAATGCGACTTTTCCATCCGATATAAGAACTCAGTTCGTGACTCTTTTCGACACCTCTAAAACCTTCACTCCCATCGGCGCAGCAGGGCCGGTGACGATCCCATTTGAAGAAAAGGCGATCCAAGATGAGATGGGGGAGGCATATGATCAGGAATATGGCCGGATGAGCGGTCTGCTGGGTCTTGAGTTACTTAACACCACCAACCTGACGCAGAACATGATACTCTATAGCTATGACAGTCCGCCTGTGGAAGTCTTGAATGACTGTACTGCGACACCCATCGGAGCCACGGGGGATGGGACCCAGATCTGGAAGGTTACGCACAATGGCGTAGACACCCATCCGATCCATGTTCATCTGTTCAACGCCCAGCTTATCAACCGAATGGCCTGGGATGGGGCGCTGCTTCCGCCCGATCCAAACGAACTGGGCTGGAAGGAAACCATCCGGATGAATCCTCTGGAGAATACGGTCATCGCGTTTCGGCCGACGGCCCCTGTGCTGCCTTTCGACCTTCCCAACAGCATCCGCCTGATCGCCCCGTCCCTGCCGGAAGGCGCGCCGATAATGGGGCCTCCGGGAGGTTTTGTGGACCCGCAGTTGAATGCGGTGGAAATTCTGAACCACTACGTCAACTTCGGTTGGGAGTATGTATGGCACTGTCATATCTTAAGCCATGAAGAAATGGACATGATGCACGCCATGGCATTTGCCGTCACTCCAAGGGCGCCTACCAGCCTGGCAGGAATATGGACAGGCACCGGGGCTGCTCAGCAAGTCAATTTGACCTGGATGGATAATTCCTTAAATGAGACAAGCTTTATTATTAAAAGAGCCGACGCTGCCGCCGGTCCGTTTACTGAGCTTGCGACAGTGCCGTCCGCTCTTAACGGACCCACAACAGGCGTGCGCAACTATACCGATCTTATTCCCAACACGGCTGCAACCACTTATTACTATCAGGTGGTAGCGAGAAATACGGTCGGTGATACTGAATTGTATCCGGCTCCTGCAGTCGGTTTTCCCACCAAGACGTTGGACTCTGTATTTGCCTCCGCTACAGTGAATGCGGCGGTCCCGCCGCCAGCGGCTCCGACGAATCTGACGGCCGTTGCCCAGGTCGGGCCCCAGGTTCTGCTGACCTGGATGGATAACGCCACCACTGAAACCGGATTTGTCATCGAGCGGTCGGTCAACGGCGGAGCTTTTGCCGTATTGGCCTCGCCAGGACCGAGCGCCGGAACCGGCAATGTGACGTATACGGATACCCCGGTTGTCGCCGGAAATACCTATGATTACCGGGTGATGGCCGTTAATGGCGGAGGAAATTCCGCATATTCCAATACGGCCACAGTGGTAATCCCAGCGGGAACACCTCCAACGGCTCCGTCGGGCCTGAGCGGAGGTGTGGCGAACGGCCCGCAGGTGCGTCTGAGATGGCGGGACAATTCCACCAATGAGACCGGGTTTATCGTGGAACGCTCTATTGCAGGCGCTAATGCATTCTCCCAGATCAACGGGATTCTGGCGGCCAACACAACAGCATACACGGACACCACGGTTTTAGCCGGTACAAGCTATAACTACCGGGTAAAGGCCGTAAATGGGACGCTGTCGTCCGCATACTCTAGAACCATCACGGTGATTATTCCCGCAGTTCCGGTCGAGCCGTCCAATGTCACGGCAACTCCCATCTATGTAAATGGAAGAGCTGCAATAAGAGTCAACTGGGCGGATAATTCCGGTAATGAAAACGGTTTCAGGGTCCAGCGATCGACCACGTCAGGATTTACGTCCGGGGTGAGCACAGCCACGGTTAGAGCAAATACGACCTCCTATACGACCGGCTCCTTAACACGTAACAGGAACTATTACGTACGAGTCCAGTCCTATAACGTATCCGGCGCATCCGCATGGGTGAACGCCACTCCGTTCCCTGTGCTGACGCTCCCGTAACCTGGTAAACTATGTCAATCTAACCCTTTTACTCCGGGGAGAAAGGCGAGCCTTTCTCCCCGGATTTGTTTTTTGACCAAGGCGGCTTTGTCGGGCAAATTGGTCGGAAGTGGAATCTATGCCCGTATTCTTACGGAATCACTTGGCAAGGCAGGCCGGATTTCTCATCCGGCGATTGGGAAAGGATTTGGGGTCCAATGGAGGTCTGAAGGCCTCGATAGAGTTTGGACATTTTGATCGCTCATGGAGTAGGTCAGCTTGCCGCAACAGCGGCTGCCTGACATCTATCGGTAGGGGCGAATCATTATTCGCCCCTACTTCCTGATGGTCGCAGCCTGACCTGCAATTTAAAGATTTAACCTCAATTTCCAAACTTCAGGGAGATCTGAAGACCTCCTCTACAGCGTGC
>JAKLHG010000375.1 GCA_022710255.1 Candidatus Hydrogenedentota bacterium | reverse complement strand
AGGAACCTCGAATGAAAAAAATGCTTGTAATCACCGCAATCACCCTTGTGGTCGCCGGATTCACCTGGACCATTTCCACGGCTGATGATGCGGCCAAACCCGTGTCGGTTCAAATCACCGGGATGAACGTGAATCTTTCCAAGACGCTTTGCGGGGAAGAAGCCCCGGAACTGGATGCCACCTATGGTGGATTGAACGCCCTGATCGTCAAAGAGGCGCTGGACGCGGACGGCAAGGCTATCGAAGGCATGGCCGGCAAGATGCTCCATTACCTGCCGCTTGCCACGGCATCGAAGCTTATGGCCGGGGAAGAAAACGCCGGCAAAGGAGTAACCGTAAAAGGGCTTCTGTATAAAGACGCCATGGTTATCGGGGTCAAAGAATTCACCGTAGAAGCCGCCGCCGCCGCCGGCGGAGATGACTGGGATGACTGGGATGAACTCGGCGTCAAAACCATGAGCCAACAGCAGGTTATCTGAACGGCTTTCTTAAAAACCTCCACCGAAGGACAACCGGCGTGCAACAGGCGGATGTCCCTCGAAGGTTTCCCGCGGCGGAGAGGACGTGACAACCGTTCTAGTCACGCGTTTTATCAAGTCCGCCAGGTTCTATTGACCGTAGTGGGGTTCCCCGGCATCGTGCCGGGGAACCCCACCTGTTCACCGAAGAAAAAACAGGGAGCCCCTTGACATGAATTCATATCGACTCTTGTGCGTAGTTGTGCTTGCGGTTGCGTGCGGTATGTGCATAAACGCGGTCGGGGCGGAAAAGGTTATCATCGCCCATCGCGGCGCCAGCGGCTACTTGCCGGAGCATACACTTGCCGCTTACGCCATGGCCTATGCCATGGGCGCCGATTATATCGAGCAGGACCTGGCCATGACCAGCGACCATGTTCTGATTTGCCTGCATGACACCACCCTGGACGCCACCACCAATGTGGCGGAAGTCTTCCCGGATCGGAAACGAGAGGACGGCAAGTATTACCCGGCGGATTTTACGCTGGAGGAAATTCGCAGGCTGCGCACCCGCGAGCGGCTTCCCAAGCGGTTCCCCCGAGAAACACAACTCTTTCCGATTCCGACTTTTGAGGAAGCGATACAGCTGGTGCAAGGCCTGAATGCCTCCACGGGGCGCGATGTGGGCATCTATCCCGAGCTGAAGGATCCTTCGTTTTACAAAGAGGCGAATCTTCCCTTTGTGGAAACACTGCTTGAAGTGTTGGCCAGGTACGGCTATGAGGGTCCGGACGCCAATATTTACATCCAGTGTTTTTCCCCAGCGACGCTAATCCAGTTGCGTGAAAACTTCAAAACGACCCTGCCTATGATACAGTTGATATCCGACAATGAAATGCTGGAAGAACTGGGATATGAAAAGATTGCAGGGTACGCCCAGGGCATCGGCCCGGAAAAGAAATGCATTGAAAAAGACCCCTCGCTGGTGACGCGGGCGCACCAGGCCGGTTTGAAAGTGCATCCGTACACCTTCCGGAAGGAGTTCGTACCGAAACCCTACACAACCGTGGAAGAAGAAATGGACGCCTTTCTTTTCAAATACGATATTGACGGCGGTTTTGTAGACCAGCCGGACAAAATGAAGGCGGTTATTGACGCGCACAAGTAATACGGGTTATAGGAACCAGCCTCGGAGCATAGTGTAACCATGATGATCAAAACCGGAACCCTTCGTGAACATATTCAGGCCTGGCTGGTGTTTCTCGTCGTCTATGCGGCAGTCTTTGGACTCACCCTGTTTTTGGGAAACTTTGTGGATGCCTCCTGGGATATCCAGGCCCTGCTCTGGTTAAACCCGGACCGGTATATCCCCGTGCTGGATGAACTTATCATCCTGCAAACCGATTTCGCCATGATCTGCCTGCTCCTCATTTCGCTGGCATGGGTCATCGGCTATCACGCCAGCCGGAACCGTCCGGCGGCACAAAAACGGGCGCGCCGCGTATTGCACGTGCTGGGAATTCTGTTCGGCATCTGGTACGGCCTGGGGGCGGTCATTCATGACAAGGGCATCTTTTACTGGAATGAATACACGTATCCGGTCGTCTTCCCGCTTCTGGGGCTGATCCTGTTTGCGGGGTTTTATTTTGCGGGCAATCTGTATGTCCGGCTCGACGACGAGAATCAACGCAAACTTGCCCATGCATTCTGGCTGACCCTCGTGGCCTTGTTCTTTGTAAATATAATCGGCGAAGACACCATCAAGCAATGGATAGGGCGTCCCCGCCCCTTGAACGAGGCCAATGCTGCCTGGAACGGGGCCATACGCCAACTGCCCGATGAAATCGTGCGCGGCAGTTACTCGTACATCTCCGGGCATACCTCGAGTTTCTGGGCGCAGACCATCATCTTCTTCTGGCTGATAAAATCCTGGCGTTTCCGCGTGCCCCTCCTGGCGCTGGGTTTATTCCACGGGTATGCCCGCATCTACACGGCGGCGCATTTCCCCTATTGTGTGATTATGGCCACCTTCTTCGCCGTCGTGGTCACCTCCGCCCTGTACCACTGCCTCTGGAACCACCGTCATCTCCCCCTGATTTCAATGTTGTTGCTGTGCGTAGCCCTGTTCCGTTTTCAGCATTCAGTGACCCTGCCGGCCGTCATTGCCGGCATTGCCATCGTCTGGTTTCTGGCGAGTCTGTATCTGAACCGGAACAAGCCGAAACCGGCCCCGCTGGACGGTACGCTTCAGTGGCTTCCGCAATCCCAGGCGGAATAGGCTTCAGTCCGGCATATCCCCGGGGAACCGCATGGCCATGGCGAATTCCAGGGCGAAGTCCGGGTCCTGACTGAGTTCCACGTGGTCCGCCAATTGCGCCAGGCGTTCCGCCTCACGCCAGGCATCGCCGGAAATCACCGCCCACTTGGCGCCGCTCAGGGCGACATTGCCGACGAAGCGGATTTTTTCGTGGGGAACCTCGTGAGGAATCAGCCCGATGCGCTGGGCGTTGTCCCGGCGGATGAAACTGCCGAACCCGCCGGCGATAAGAACATGGGCCAGGTCGGCGGGAACCAGTCCCTCCTGCTTTAGCAGAATGGAAATACCGGCGCGGATGGCGCCCACGCCCAGCTGCAGTTCGCGCACATCCTGCTGGGTCAGGCTGATACCGCGGTCTCCGTCTTCATACAAGACAAACTCGGGGCTCTTCGCCTGATCAAGACGCATGCGCCGGCGCAAGGGCACGGACAGGCCGGCATCAAGGGCATCCTCCGTCAAGAGGCGTCCGTCCGGCGCGAGCATGCCCGCCTTCAGCAACTGGCCGCAGACGTCAATCAGGCCGCTGCCGCACAGTCCACGCGGTGTCACATTGCCGATGACGCCCAGTTCCAGGTCCACGTCGAACAGAACCTTTTCGATGGCCCCTTCCGCGGCGCGCATGCCGCAGGAGATACGCGCCCCTTCAAAGGCGGGCCCGGCCGCCGTACTGGCCGCCTGGATACGGCCGTCATGAACCAGCTCAATCTCACCGTTCGTGCCGATATCCACCAACAGCACGGGGCCTTCCATCGCACACACCTCCGTGGCCAGCATGCCCGCGACGGTATCGCCGCCCACGAATCCGCCGATGACGGGAAACACGCGGGCCTGCGCGCGGGGGTGGATGCCTAGGTTGAGTTCATCCCCGGGCAGGGTCAGCCCTCTCCCGAAAACGGGCACAAAGGGCATCATCCCCAGCGAGGCGGGGTCGCATCCCGCAAGCAGGTGCTGCATGGTGGTGTTCCCCGCGAAGGCGGCCGCATAAATGTGCCGCGCGGATATGCCGGCATCCTCACACAGTTGCCGCACCATCGCCCGCAGGCGGTCCAGCAGGCAGGCGCGGATGGTGGAAAGTTCCGCCGCGCCCCGGGACGCGAACGCAATACGGGATACCACATCGTCACCAAAGACCGTCTGCGGATTCATGTCGGAAACCACGCCCATTTCATCGCCGGAGGCCAGGTGCATTAGTGCGCCGACCAGGGTGGTGGTGCCGATGTCGAAAGCCAGCCCGTAGGCATCCTCTACGGTATTACCCGGCTCGAAGTCCAGCAAGGAGGTCCCCCGCACCGTTAAGGTCCCGGAAAACGCGCATTCGCGCAGATGTTTCCCCAGAAATTGCAGGACGCCGGCCGGCGCCTCCAGAACCACCGGTTCCGCCGTTTCGGCGGCAAGAGCGCGTTCCACACGCATGAGGTCGGGAAGATCATCGGCCAAGGTCGGCGGCGGCAGGGTCAGGAACCGCTTGCGGATATCCGCCACCGCCCGCCGATTGTTCCCCGCAGTGGCGGCGGTCTGGATTTGATGATACCCCCCGAAGACCGACGCCTGGGGAATTTCAAGTACGGCGTTCTCTTCGAGACGGACCTGGCAGCCCAGGCGCCAGCCGTGGGCGATGGCGGCGGGTTCCAGCACGCGGAGGTCCGCTTCGCCGGGTTCCGGCGCATTTTCAGAGAACCGCACCCGGCATTTCCCGCAGGTGCCGGC
>JAKLHG010000374.1 GCA_022710255.1 Candidatus Hydrogenedentota bacterium | reverse complement strand
CGGGCGGCGACCCGGTAGGTGTGGGGCCGGACGAGGGCCACCAGCAGGGCTCCGAACAGGGCCAGCAGTTGTGGCAGCAGGGCAAGCAACGCCTGGGCCGGCCCCACCACCGCCGGAATGACGGCCGCGGCGGGCGGCGCCTTGTTCGCCGCAAGCATGAGTTCCATGACCTCGTCGGCCGTGCTGGGCTCCCGCACCCTGATGACCGTGCTGGCCGCGGTCATCATCGGCGGCACGCTGATGACCGGCGGCAAGGGCAGTGTCCTTAAGAGTTATTTCGCGGTGCTCCTCCTGACCACGCTGTTTAACGGCATCGGCTGCTTCGGCCTGGGCTTTGAGGTGCAGATTTTCGCGAACGGCCTTATCCTTGCCCTCGTGGTGCTCTACGAGGCCTACGCGCTTCATCGGCGCGAGCTGCTCAAGGGGCAGCGTCCCGACCTGATGCAGGAAGTCCGGGAGGGCGCCGTGTTCAGCGATCTGCCGGGGGACAGGGGATTGGGAAGCGGCCTCAGAAAACGCTCTATGCTGACCATCGCCGTTGTTGCCGCAGGAGCGGCTGTCGTGGTGATACTTGCCGCTTATTTTCACGGTGCGGCGGTCGGACCCTCCACGGATACGGGGAACCGGCAGTCGGCTGATGTATACAGCCTGAAGGGAACCGACAACCAGCCGTACCTGTTGCCGCCCGGCTTGGGCAAGACGGATATTCCCGAACGGCCCGCCGATCCCAAGGCGCTGCCCGAGACGGACAAACTACACTGGTGGGACATCGAATACGCGGGGTGGAAAGTGGAGAAGGCGGCCATGCCCGTATCGCCCGGGGACGGGCCGCAGGGCAAGCGGGTTGTCCTGTTAAAAGCCGGCGATCATCCCTACTGGACCGCCTACGTGCGTGGGTTTACCGCCATCGCCGATTTTTACGGCATGCGGATAAAGGTATACAACGGCAACTGGAACATGGACCTGCAGGCCCAGCAGGCGGACCAGGCCATCAACGAGCGGCCCGACATGATACTCCTCGCGCCGGTGGACGCCACTGGCTGCACGCCGCTGCTGCGCAAGATTCACCGGGCCGGCATCCCCTGTATCACCTCCAATACCACCCCGTGCGACGAGGCCATGAAATATTGTATCGCCTGGACGGGCCCGGATGACTGGGGCCAGTTCCGGATGCTTGCCCGCGCCTTTGCCGACGCGCTCGGCCGGCAGGGCGGCTATGCCGTCATACGCCACATGCCCGGGAGTTCCCCATTCTTTTCACGCACCTTCGCGCCCATAACGGAACTGCGCGAGTATGCGCCGGACATGAGCCTGCTGGCCATGGACACCACGAACCTCGAAGCGGAGGCCACCATGCAGCTGGTCGGAGCGTGGCTTTCCAAGTTCGGCGCTGAACTGAAAGGGCTGATTCTTGCCGGTGACGATTTCCCCATGACCGGCACGCTGGAGGCGCTCAAGAAGGCCGGACGCGGCGACGTGGTCATTGTCGCCGCCGGCAACAGCAAGACAGGCATGGACTCGGTGAAGGCGGGGGAGACCCTCGCCATCACCTATCAGTCCGCCGAGGGTGACGGCGCGCTGGCCGTGCATGCCGCCGCGCGGTGGTTCCGGGGAGAAACCCTCGACCCGGTGGTGTACCTGCCCAGGCATGTCATAACGCGGGAGGATGTTGACCAGTTTATGCCCGCGCAGTGGTAGAATGAGGCGAAGGAGCAAGCCATGAACGAAAAGGACCAGCAACGATCGGACCGCGCGCTGGAGAAAGTGGCGCGCATGAACAAGGCCCTGCGTCATGAAGTACCCGACCGCGTGCCCATGGGCGAGTTTTTCTGGGGCAATTTTCTAAAGCGTTGGCGCGCGGAGTTGAATCTGCCGCCCGATACGGACCCCTATGAATATTACGACCTGGACTGGGTCGTCACCGTGTCGAACATGGACCCGCACATCCACCCCTTTGAAGTGATCAGGGAAAACGAGCATGAGGCGATTATTCGTACCGGGTTTGAAACTACCCTGCACAAGCGCTTCGACCTGCCCATGCCCGAACCCGTTTCCTGGGAGACCAAATCCATCGAAGCATTGGAAGCCTTCGAATTTGACGACCCCTGGGATCGCCGCCGTTATTTTGAGGGCGGCGACAATCAGATCGCAGGCGTGGGCGACGGGTTTCAGCACAACTCACCGCCATGGTTGGACACGGTCAAGGCGGTGCGCAAGAACTATGCTGTGTACGGTAGCATGATTGAGGCCTCGGAATGTCTTACCCGCATGATCGGCCAGATGAATACGCTGACCTGGATGGGTGAGGATCCAGAACGCTTCGGGAAACAGGTGCTGCGTATCGGTGAATTCTATGTGGAATGCACCAAGGCCGCCCTCGCCGCGGCCCAGGGACTGCTGGACGGTTTCGTCATCTGGGGTGATGTCGCCTATACCAACAACATGTTTTTCGCGCCTGACTATTGGCGGACCTATTACAAACCCACGGTGGCCGAGATGATTCGCCTTTGCCATGGCGAGGGGTTGCCGGTCATCTACCACGGCTGCGGCAATGTGGCGGCGATCCTGCCAGATTTTATCGAGATCGGGCTGGATGCCTACAATCCGCTGGAGGAGAAAGCGGGGCTGGACGTGGTGGATCTGCGCCGGCGTTACGGACATAGGTTGGCCTTCTGCGGCAACGGCGACATGACCGTGTGGGAGAAAGGCAACCCAGAGGCGGTGAAGCGGGACGTGCTGCGCAAACTCAACGCGGCCAAGGGCGGCGGGTATATTTATCAATCCGACCACTCCGTGAGCAGCGGCGTGTCCGGGCATACCTATGACCACATCGTGAAACTGGTGCGCGAATACGGGAAGTACCCTCTGGACCTGGGTGCGTATGACGAGGAACTTTAAGGAGAGACGGATATGCAACGTTACGGCTGGATTATCGGGTTGCGCCCCGAGCGGGTGGAAGACTATAAAAGGGAACATGCCGCGGTCTGGCCAGGCGTGCTCAAGATGATCAAGGAATGCCATATCCAGAATTACTCCATCTATCTGCGCCGGTTTCCGGATGGCGCCTTCTACCTCTTCAGTTACCTGGAGTATGTGGGAGAAGACTTTGAAGGTGACATGGCCAGAATGGCGGCCGATCCCCTGACCCAGCAATGGTGGGACGTGTGCAAACCCATGCAGACCCCCATCGCCAATGCCGCGGAAGGGGAATGGTGGGCTGACCTGGAGGAGATCTTCCATTGCGACTGAATTATCATGAGCGGTCCTGCTTACGCAGGGGAAGGTTTAAAATACATCCCCCGGCGCTTCGCGCCACCCCCTTCAAAGGGGGACCTGCTTAAGCCGTTTTCGGCGGTATAAAAAGGTTGTCTTTTTACGAAATAAAAGTGAGCCCAAGAACTTTTCCATTACTATACACGCCGTCTTAAATAATTGCGCATTAGGATGCGGTTTTGTTATATAGGTGGTGAAAATCTTTCCGGGTGTCCGCTCAGAGAACCTCGGGATTCTTGGCATACTTATGTCAAACATGCGCAAGAATTTATGACGCTGTGTATAAATTGTTCTATCGCCCAGAAAGGTCCCCCTTTGAAGGGGGTGGCGCGTAGCGCCGGGGGATGTACGCGTATCCGTTGACTACTTTCGTTTTGTACCATCAGGAGACAAATCGGCATGCTTCATGATCCCAGCCATTACACACCGCCGCCTATCGCGGAGCCCATTCATCTTCCCGCACGGGACACGGATATCCTGCGTGGCCTCGCATCGCAGGTGGCGGAAATCGCCGCGCTGCCTGTACACAAGGAGAAGGCGGAATTCTGGCGGCGGCTCAACGATCTGGACAGCGTCCGGCCCATGGTGTGGATCAACGAAATCCCCTGGAACGAGATGAATGTGGACGACGAACTGACCCTGCAATCGGAGCATCCCTGGGCGAGGGACCAGGAACTCGAATTGCGCCGTACCCTCTACCAGTGGAAGCACCTGCCGGGCGACATGGTTGTAAGCGACTATCTGTCTTGTCCCCTGGCCATTCACAGCACGGATTTCGGCATCGTTGAGGATGTGGACATTGTCAAGACCGACGAGACGAATGATATCGTATCGCGCCATTTCCATATCCAGATCAAGGAACCCGAAGACATAGAAAAGATAAAGATGCCACGGGTCACCCATAATGAAGAAGCAACGGAAATACGGTATCAGGTCATGTGTGACGTGTACCGGGGGATTATGCCGGTGCGAAAGGTGGGCCAGACACACATCTGGTTCACCCCGTGGGACTACCTCATCCGCTGGTGGGGCGTGCAGGAGGCCATGGTGGACCTGGTCATGCGGCCCGATATGGTCCATGCCGCCGTGGACCGCATGGTGGACGCATGGATGGTGGAACTGGACCAGTTTGTGGAGCAGAACCTGTTGTTCCTGGACAACAACAACACCCGCGTCGGCTCCGGTGGCTATGGCTATACCCGCATGCTCCCGGGTAGTG
>JAKLHG010000373.1 GCA_022710255.1 Candidatus Hydrogenedentota bacterium | reverse complement strand
GGAGACGAGGGCGAAGGTGGAACGGAGGGAGAGAACGCAGGTGAAACGGAGGAGGTTCCAACAGCGGATTTCAGCGCGGAAAGCCTTGTGCGCGACCAGGAAGCCCTGCTGCCCCTGCACGACTGGGTACCGCTATTCAAATTCGCCATGTCGTATGATCCTGAAAATCCTGCCCCCCGCGTTCTGAACCACCTCGTTTTCAAAGTCGTGAATGACGGGAAAGCCAACAGCGAGGAACGCACACTTGATTATATGGTGACCAAAGACTTGGATGCCACGGACCTGCTTGAATTTGGCCTGTTCCTGGACAAGTGTGACGAAGAAACGGAAGCGGGGGGATTGGACCCCGACGATGAACTGAAATTTTCCTGGGACAGCCATGGCTATGACCGGGGAAGGCTGCTTACGGCGAACGAGGTCGTCGGTTCCAATCTTGAGTACGATATTACCTTCAATTATACCGATTCGAATTATACCATTCCTGCTGGACCGACCACGGATGAGTGTGAAGGAAATGTTTACTATGTGGCGGTGCGCACCTCGGCCACCTGGCGCAGCCAGCTGAGCATGGGTGTTGAGGTTTCCATGGCGGAAATGGTGGACCCCTTTACCGGAATGATGCCCGTTGATGAGGAAGGGGTGCCGGTGGACAGTTACAGTCCCGATTTCTACAATGAAGACGGCCCGGAAACCCTTGAGGCGGAATCGTTTTTCTGTGCCTCCTTCGGTGTGTATGACCTCTCCGGCCCCGATTTTACGGTTTTACCGATCATTACGGACTGGACGAATGCCCCCTCGGCCAATTTCTGGCAGCATACGCCGTATATGACGATTCCTCTGCCCGAATTTTCCCGGCCCATGTGGAACAAACCCCTCCAATTACTGAGTATCGCTTCAGGGCAGTTCATGGATGTGCGCAAAATCCTGGCGCTGGATGACTGGGACGCCGTGATTGGTATTAATCTACACGCCACCACGTCTTACAGAGGCGGCGTGGGATTAGAAAAAGAAAAGACCATCATAGACGAAGTCAATTTGGTGTTGACCGATGTCGGCGGTGATCCCTATGGAACACCCGGCAATGGCGGGTTCAATCCCAGGGAAGCCCTGAAACCCATTTTTGATGAAAATTCGTTTGATTATGATGATACGGATTACCGTTTCCGCTACAGCGGCGCCTGGGTTTGGGCGGATTCCAATGAAAATCACAAATTTGACCCGCCAACTCCCCGGGGAAGCAGTGGGGTGGACTTTAACGGCGACCTGCCCCTTTATCCATTGTTGGGGGACTTGATGCCTTCCTACACGTGGGAATATATTCCCGAACCTCCGGGCGGCGGTGATCCCTGGTGGAAAACCTGCATGCGCTTTACCGTGGGAGAGGACGTTCCGGAGGCCTATCTTGACCCCTATCCCAACAATGACGATGCGTTTCTTGATGATGATTATTGGTCCGGCAGCGAGATGTCGTATGACTATTTTGTCGTTGTCCGTGCGGACAGCGGGCACCGGGATTCTTCCCTTCGCAATCCCACCAACGCGGGAGCAAAATACGGGGCGGATTTCCGTGCCTTCATCGAACCGCGCCGTTTTGATGTGCAAACGAATTCCTGGACGGGAGGCATCTATACCTACAGTCAAATTCCTTCTTTAGATGCGGGCGCCCCGGTGGGTACCTGGCAAAACGACCCGCGCTGGTTTGATGAGCCGTTCTGGCCGGAACGCACCCTGAATGCCGAATCCGCCAAACCGTTCCGTATCGGTCTTGAAGTGCATGATATGGTCATGACGTATCGATCGCAGACGTTGCGCGATACCGGCTTCTACGACCTGTACGATGAATTCACTTCCATAACGGACATTTCGCCATTACTGGCCTTTAATCTATATCCTAGTTTTTACGGGATTAGTGCCGGAAAAAGAAATATGGGCTATATCCCTGTGGGTAACACCATCCCCAGTAACCTGGGGCTATGGATGGACCAGCCCATGTGGTTCCCCGGCATGCAGCGCTTTCAGAACGGTTACTATCCGGAAATCTACACCTTCAGTCCCAGCCGTATTGCGGTTTCGGCTTCGTTATTCGGAGGGTCCACCTCGTTCCTGAGTTCCACATGGCCCGATCCGCAGTATGCCTTTGAGACGATGCCCTTCCACCATCCCCGGCTTGATGTGCTGCCGGTAGGGCCGCGTTCAGGCGCCTATCCTATTCCCCCGGACGCCCCGATCGTACCCCACTACGATACGTGGCCTATGCAGTTGGAACCGGGCCAATACCCGCGGTACAGCGATTGGGCGCCTGAAAACGCCCAGGCGCGCCTGTTAACGCAAAAGATTAGCGCCTCCAGCAAACATACCGCCATGCTGGGTATTAACCTGGTGGGCAGCATAGATCCTGTGGTCAATGGAGAGGGCAACAGTGTTGACCTGGCCGAGATCACGATTGCCCTATGGGGACCGGATTTCACCCCGAACATTCTGGCGCCCCTCGATCCCGATAACAACCAAAACCAGAGTCTGGATTCGGGTATTTTGTTATGGGATAACGCCGCGACGGGCGTTTCGTCAACACTGCCGCTTGCCTTCTTCAATACGGAAGAATTTGAAAGCTATGGGGACACGCCGCTGCCTCTTTCCAACAACATCGTGCCGGTTACCGGTATGGAGTGGGGGGGCGCTCCGGAACTCATTGACTTGTCCGGCGACGGGTTGGCCGACGATCTGGACGGCGACGGTTACGTGGATGAACGGGACAAGGCCTGGGTTCTTAAAATCAGCCCTGTGACACAATGGGATTTACCCTTGAACGATATCGCGGGCACCGCTACGGGCGGCGATGATTTATACATTACCGTGAAAACCACGGACACCATCAGTCGGTTCCAAAAATTCCGCGCCGTAGTCCCGGCCACACTGCCTGAACGCGCACAGGGGCGTCAACAGGCCGGCATACAGTTCTATCCCTCCGTGAACACCAGCACCGGGGCCTATTTGAAGGCTCACGGCGAAGAAGGTCCCGTACAGGAATACTACGGGCATGATATGATAGAGGCGAATATTCCCGTAAAACTGGTCGACATGACCCAGCGCTGGACCAACATCCACATCGGCGGCGCTGCAGCACCCGTTCTCGGGCTGGATATCTCCACCAACCGCAAAGACGGCACCGTGGCCAAGGGTGGCTCGGGTTCCGGATCCGACAGGACCTTTTCGGTTGCCGGTGCGGCCTGGACGCCGGACGCCTTTGTCGGTGATTTCCTCATCGACGAGCGGTTCGAGAGTTATGAGATTGTCGGCAACACGGCAGATACTTTGATGCTGCTGAGCGGTGTCCCGCGCAACGGCGCATGGCGCATCGTTCAGGAACCCTCCTTCCTGGAGGAGGTGACAGTGGAGCTTTACCAGGAAGGCGCTACGGCCACATTTAATCCGCTGACGGATTTGTTGCCCCTCGATATTGACCAGCGGGTCAGCGGCCTGGCCATCTACCGCGATAACGACAATCATCCCGGCAACCGTAACGGCATGTTTGATCCGGATATCGACATTCCCTTGACGCTGGACACCCCGCCTGAATTCACGGGGCGCAACGCGGAAGACATCAAGATACGCTTCATGTTCTCAAAACCCGGGACATTGAGTTTCCCATTGCCCGTCAGCGAACAGCCACGGAACCGGCAGTGGGTTCCCGACAGCTTCGGCGGGCGTGTGGGTGACCCTGATGAGGGGTCGGACTTCATCATTGTCATGCGCGCTTCCCAGAGCATGGATGTCGGGGATACCTTGCGTGCGGGTATTGTTTCGTGGGGGCCGAACACGCCCACCGAACCTGACCCGCACATCTGGGCCGGGCTTGCCGGTGATGCACGTTTTGACTATCTCAAGTTCCGCGAATTCCAGTGGGCTGAACGAGGCCTGGGATTCATTACCTACTTCAAGGAACCGCAAACCTATTATTTCCTGAACGGCGACCATGGTGTACAGCGTCCTGACACCAGCGGCTACCGCTGGGTGCGGTCCAGCTGCACGGAAAAACGGCGGTCCGGGGTCATTACCGCCCGTAATCGTCCCGTGGGCCCCCGGACTATCGAGATTACCTCCGTGTCCCAAAGCCAGTTGCCCGTGCAGACCCTGCCCGGAGTTGGTTTCTCCTTTGTGGTATACGGAAGCAATTTCGGCGCCAGCCCGATGGTGGCGTTAAGCGGGTATAACGTGACGGTGAACTCCGCCACGGATACCGCTATCCGTGTCACCATCGAAACCCGTGACGATGTGGTCCCGCAGGAACCGATGACGCTTATTGTGCGCAATACCCAAACCGGCGAAGAAATGAGCCGGTCCGACCTGTTCACCCTTACCGGAGGCAGCACCAATCCGGGCCCGAAGGTCCTCAACGTGACGCCTGCCAGCGGGCGCAAGGACGACTTCCCGGTCGTTGTCTGCGGCGAAAACTTCTTTGATGCCGAGCATCTTGAAGTGCATTTCGGAACGACG
>JAKLHG010000372.1 GCA_022710255.1 Candidatus Hydrogenedentota bacterium | reverse complement strand
TCGACGGTCCGCCGCTGACGCGCTACGCCGCCGAACAGCAGATCGACGTGCGCGAACGCCTCGAGCTGATGGCCCGCGTCTGCGACGGCGTGCAGCACGCACATCAGAAAGGCATCATCCATCGCGATTTGAAGCCGGGAAACATCCCCATCCGTGCTTAAAAGAAGAGCGGCAACCAAGTCAAAACGCAAAAGGGCAAGATCGGTTAGGTCTTCATCAGTCAACTTTTCCCCGGCAAGATGGGTATGCACCAATCGCAGTCCGGAAAGACGGTCCCGACTGCGGCGTGGAATTTCCGGCAGAAAGAGGCTTCGAGCATCTCCAACCACGACACCGGTGACATATCCGCGTCGGTCAAGAAGCACCCCGACCTGGCGTTGTATTTCGAAGGACAGCAGCGCCATCTCGCGGGCAAGTTCCACTGCAATTAAGGCCTGACTGCGCGTCCTGCGTTTCGAAAGATGTTCCAACGCTTTCACTTGGGCGGATTTAAGCCCGTACAAATTGCCCGTTAACAGAAGCTAATCCCTTCAATCAATAGTGCCCGCACGCATGGGAAAGGAAACGGTACGCAACCGTGATGGGCGATATCATAATTACCCTTGTAATAATATGCGCCGAATAATACGTTGACTTTCTGTCGCGTCCAAGGTGCGCTGTGCTTTACGCATTTCAGCTGCATCGAGCTTTTCTAGTTTCTTCCATAATATCGCAAGATTGCCGATGGCGATTTGGAGGGCGTGGGTAGGATCCATACGTTGTGGCTGTATGTCAAGCGTGATATAGCCCCGGTGTTTGGACGCTTTAAGATAGAATAGCGCTTCCAGCGTTTCCCAGAGATGCAGACTGCCCGGAATCATCATATCATCCCAATAGGAGTAGGAATCGCTGATATAGACTTGAAAAAGTTTACCGGCCCGTGCCAGAAAAGCGATACTTTCAGCAGGGACTTCTCCGGCCATTATCGCGTGAGAAAAATTAATCGCAACGCCGACGTTTTTCATAGCGATCTCTTGACACATGGACAGCGCCTTGCCTACCGAAGATATAGTGAGGTATTTCCGGGGACCGCGCGGTTTATAATCGACGGCAACATTAACGTCTGGTGAGGCGAATTTCGCGATGGTTTTAATGGAGGAAATGACGGTATTCCAATGGGTTGTGTAATCAACATGGAAAGGATAATCAAATCCATCCGTGTAAAGCCGCAAGGTGACTTCCGTGGTTCCCAGTGCCCTTGCAATCTCGACCGCTTTTCGTCCTTCGTCAATCGCAGCATTACGCGTCTTTTGATGCTGCTGTGCAAAACCGGCCAAGGCAAACCGTCTTGAGTGGCACAAAGAGGTTGAGACAGCACTGCATGCGAGGCCATTTTCTTTTAATAAACGTTTCACCTCTTTTACAGGCATTTCCGGCGTAATATCTGTTTGCTGTAATTCAACGGCTTTAATGCTTTTTTGTTTGGCTATGGCCGGAATGATATCCTGAATACGTGCAGATTCACGATAGCCTTCGGCGCAGAATCGGTCTTGTGCGTTTGAATAGACCCACAATCCCGTGGCAAGTCTTAAGGTCATAAACCTTTTCTCCTTAAAAAAGTTACAAAAGAAGCTAATCTAGTCAGACGCCTGCTCTATGCTTATAGAATAACGCAGAACGTAGAAACCAATATCTCTAGAAAGATGATAGACTTACAGCGTAACCATCCTCTACAATGGATGCATTATATATCAAGTCTCAAAAAAAGTCAATAGTTAAAAAGATAACCTTCTTATAGGCAATAATCTAAAAATAAATGAAGAAGGAAAATAATTTGATTGACGTTTTGTATAAACAAATTGTTTCTACGTACATATATCACAAAGTTGTAAACAATTATACTAGGGAATAAACTCTGGAATATTAAGTAAAATTAATCCTTTTAGCGAAAATAAACACTATTTTAAAGATAAATAAGATGAAGTCGAAGCGTCAACGAATCAATAAAATTTGGACGTGATACGAACAGGGTTAGTACATCTGGAAAAATATTTGTTGCCTGGGAAGCGATAGGGAGGTAAAGGGAAACATTCTGTCACAACAGACAGCATTTGACATGCTGCTATTTCTACGGAAGAACTATAAAACACGGACACTTGTCGCCTTGTTGGATACGCGGATTCTCCAAGACGACATACAATTATCGTTGGCGCTTATGAAAAAGTTTCTATCAACAAAAACAAGAAGATAAATACGTTGAACACGCTTTAGTGCGCTATGGTATTCAAGTTAATTGTGTTAACACGTACGCACTGATGTATGAACAAAGTATCTTGAATATTATCCTTCTGGCTTGCGGGCAACGCCCGCATTGAATGGTAATTGTGACCAGTATAATTATTGAAACCGTTCGTGCAAGACTGACCCTCAATCTATCTTTAACAGGGCAGTTCCCAGCCTTTACGGTATTCCTTTGTCAACAGCATGTTGGCATCAGCGTCATTCACGATTTTCAGGTTCTTGACATCCATTTCAAGTTTTTTACCAACGGCGTGCAAGGCGACATTGCCCATGTTGGCTACTTCGGTAAGGGGACCAGCGTACGAGAAGTTTGAGGCAGGTTGTTCGCCGGAACGAATGCAGTCCAGCCAGTTCTTATAGGGGTCTTCCCTGGGGATGCGCGGAAGGGTAGGTTCAGGCATCGTGTAGCCCGTCATGGCCCCATCCGGCATAAGACGCGCTTTTCCACCATACTCACCAGCGGTAAGGCAGCCGTTAGACCCTATAAATAATGAGCCATTGTCGCCATCCCCCAAGGTCTCGCCGGCAGGGATTGATTCTGGACGTTGCGGCAAATTGCCGCCATCATACCAAAATACATTTACCGGAGGCATGGTACCGCGTGCGGGAAATTCATATTTTATAACGGACTTCAACGGCGGGGAAAGCGGGGTCATCCCTTCCTGCCCGACCACTTCCACTGAATAGGATTCAGCCTCATAGAGTTTAAGCGACCAGAAAGCGGGGTCCATAATGTGACAGGCCATATCTCCAATGGCCCCACAACCGAAATCCCACCAGCCACGCCAGACGAAGGGGAGATAGGCCTCGTTGTAAGGCCGCATTGCTCCGGCACCGAGCCACACGTCCCAATCGAGCGTTTCCGGCACGGGTTGTTCTGCGGGAGCACCCGTCATGCCCTGGGGCCAAATAGGGCGGTTTGTCCAAATATGGGCTTCCTGAACATCCCCGATGGCACCAGACCATAACATTTCGCATAGTTTACGAACACCATTGCCGCAATGTCCCTGATTTCCCATCTGGGTAATAACACCTTTTTCGGCTGCGGTTTTTGTAAGCAATCGGGCTTCCGCTATGGTATGGGTCAAGGGTTTTTGCACATACACGTGTTTGCCAAGATTCATCGCCAGATAAGCCGCAGGTGCGTGAGTGTGGTCCGGGGTACTGATGGTACAAGCGTCAATTTCCTCGGCCATTTCCTCAAACATTAGCCTGTAATCTTTGTAGTGTTTGGCTTTTTTTAGTTTGTAGAACGCTTCTTCCGCACGCTTCGCATCGGGGTCGCACAGGGCGACAACATCTTCCCTTCGGCAGGACATGATATCGCCGAATCCTTTTCCGCCGACGCCAATGCCGGCAACGCGAATTTTTTCGTTTGGAGACAGTTTACGGGGTATGACCTGAGCCGCATTTACGCGTGTAATGCCGAGGACTGAGGCGGTTACACTTGTGGTTGCTGCGGCCAGAAACGCCCGTCGTGTAAAGTCTTTTTTGTACATCTCATGTTCCTTTTTGTTTGTAAAAATTATATCCTACCGGAAAAGATTTCTTTTTGCCTGTTCTTAATTCAAGACATGGAGATGTGCTTGAGGTGACTCGTCACAGCCACGTGCTGGGACAGGCAAACGCTGTTTTTCGAGAATCAGGCTTCAGGGCAGGGACTATTCAAGACATCCAAATCAATAAAAGAACGGATGGCTTCCTGGTCCGTTTCCGACAACTTGGGAAAGAAAATGGCAACTTTGAAATGGTCATCACCACATTCGTCCGAGTCGCAACGTACCACAACGCCTTCTGTCTCGATGCGGTGGTCAATCGGTTTGGGTAAATCCATAACAACGCCGATACGGGTCATCAATGCTACCGGTTTAATGGTATGGCATAAAACGCCTGCCTCGCTGATATTATCAACATGATTAAGCACCCCGGGGCCACCATCCTCGAATAATACCTGCAGGTGACGCTTGCTCCGAGGGTAACGCCGCCTGTCTTGACCTTCCAATGAATGCATATTCTCACCTGATGTTAAAGTAATAGAATATTCCTACTAGCGTTAATGATAGCCTAACGCGGGCCTTGCCCGCAACCCAGTCACCCGTCATTGCGAGCGAGGCGAAGCAATCTCATCCGCAAGGAGATTGTTTTATACTGAGATTGGCCTGTGTCAAGAAGTTTCTGTAAAATGGTTCTTTTGGTGAACGCTTTCTTGTTCTTGGTTCAACTGTCTTAACT
>JAKLHG010000371.1 GCA_022710255.1 Candidatus Hydrogenedentota bacterium | reverse complement strand
GTATTGTGTTACTGGGAGCGCCGGCATCCTTGCCGGCATTTTTTCCGAAAATGATTATCACTGCCGGCAAGGATGCCAGCGCTCCCAGTATTTTCAAACTCGTAATTAATTGTCAGCGAAATGGCCGTAAGCGCCTAAAGATCATAGTATGCACAATAAATACAGACAGGCGCCTTGTCGCATCTGACCCGTTGGCCATTTTGCGCGTTTCCGACCAGCCCATAACAGGCCCCAGTCCCCCTTTTTCTCTCTTGTAGGGCCTGAAAAAACAATTGTTAAATTTTACGGGATGTGGTAAACTATTGAACGGGAATATATAATGTGTAAGCAGGTACTTCTATTTATGGTTCTTAATGCACAGGAGGAAAGGTAATGATGTCTCGAGGCATTGCAGGTACAGCCCTGATCATTCTCATCGCTTCCGTGAACGCTGTGGCCTATGTGGGCACCGGCGATTCAGGACCCGGTCCGCTGGATACGGCGCCGCCCGTACTACAAAGTGTAACCGCCTTATCGGAAAAGTCTCTGAGTTTGACGTTCAACGAACCCATGCTGAACACCTCCGGATATGGCTTCTCGGATGTATTCAATTTCAGGATTTCAGGAACCGGCCGGGGCACGCTGTCCCAAATTCCGTATAGTGTCTCCGGGACGGGCCCGTACACGCTCAGTTGGTTTATCGGTGAAATGCTCAACGCGGCCCCCGTGACGGCAACGCTTTTTAATTTGCAGGACCTGATGGGCAATCTCATCATCGCGCCCGGCAATACCGCTTCCGGCCCGGGTATCGGCATACCCCCGGAGTTTAGGAATGTAGTCGTAAGCCCTGAGCGCGCGGGGATTGACACGGAAGTCACCATCAAATTCGACGTGTCCGAAGCGCTGCTGGACGAACCCGAAGTCACCGTGAACGGCAGGCTTGCCGAGGCCGCCCTGGGCAACAAGGCCAGCGATTACGATTATGTTTACACGGTCAGCGATGAAGATCCTTTCGGTCCGGCTGCGCTGGTCATCTCCGGATTTGATCTCGCTGGCAACGCGGGCGCCTACTACGACAGCCAGGCGTTCCGTGTGCTCGATCTTGAAGCGTTGCCGTTGCGTGCGTGGCCCCTTTTTGCGGCGCTACTGCTCGCGGGCGCATGCCTGCTGTTCCTGTATCGCCGCCGCCGCGGCGCCGCCGCGCTGCTGCTCCTGCTGGCGGTCCTGTTGACCGCGGGCGCCTCTTTTGCCCAGGACCCCATGGACCCGATCGTCAGTAATGTCACCTTCACCCAGGGGCCCGACGGCATGCTTGGTACCAAGGTGGATATTTACTTCGACCTGGTAGCGCCGGGCGATGCCTGCGACATCTTGGTATACCTCTCCAAAGATGACGGCGCCGACGGCTTCCCCTTCCCCGCCAACACCCTTAGCGGCAATATTGGCGACCTCGTCACCGGCACCGGCTACCATATTGTCTGGAAAGCGGGCCTGGATTACCCCGGCGAGAACCTGGCCGCGGCGCGTGTGCGCGTGGTGGCCGATTCCAACACCATCCAGCACACGCTGAACTACGCGGCTGGGGAACACGGCGTGGTTTCCGGCGAACTCTCCCAGGTCGTGGACCGGGGCCGGGACGGCACCCCCCGTCCTCGCCGTGCCCGACGAGGGCTATGACTTCGCGGGATGGAGCGACGGTTCCCTGCAGAATCCGCGCCAGGACCTGAACGTATCCCAGAACATCAATGTCACGGCCAATTTCTCTATTCAATTGCATACCCTGACCTATGCCGCCCAGGCGAACGGCTCCATTGACGGCGTGATGGAACAAATCGTGGAGCACTGGGCGGACGGCAGTCCCGTCACCGCCGTGCCCGATTTCGGCTATCATTTCGTGGAATGGAGCGACGGCAACCCGAATCCCACACGGCAGGAACTCAACGTGCTGGATGACCTGTCCGTCGTGGCCATTTTTGAAATCAACACCTACCTGCTCGAATACTTCTACGCGCCGCCCGTGGGCGGCACGCTCCTCGGGGAGGTTGTGCAGAACGTTGTGCACGGCACAGATGCCACCACCGTATCCGCCGTACCGAATCCGGGCTGGCGCTTCGGCGGCTGGGACGACGGCTTCCGCTGGGCTGACCGCACCGATCGGTACAACACCACGAATCTGAGCGTCACCGCCGAATTCATCAGGTTCTGGACCCTTAGCTATACCGCTCTGGATTACGGCGTTCTGTTCATAGACGATAGTACCGAGCCGGTCGTCCAGTTCATCCAGACCGTGGACGAAGGCGACGATGGCCCGTCCATCAACGCCGTTCCCGATTACGGCTACCATTTCGTCAACTGGAGCGACTCGTCCACGGACAATCCGCGCAAAGACCTCAATGTCACAGCGGACATCACCGTGGACGCGTACTTCGAAATCAACATCTACGCGCTGAACTACGCGGCGGGCGCGAACGGCTCGCTCCTCGGCGAAGCGGCCCAGCAGGTGCCCCACGGCATGGACGGCTCGACGGTTGAGGCAGTGCCCGACTACGGCTATCACTTCGTACAATGGAGCGACGGCAGCACGGACAACCCGCGCAGCGACCAGGCGGTCACCGGCGATATTGATGTCACCGCTGAATTTGAAATCAACGTGTATACCGTAACTTACCTGCTCGAATTCGCGCCAGGCATGACCGCCACACTCTATGGCAACGCCGTGCAGCAGGTGGAACACGGCAGCAACGCCTCGGCGGTGTTTGTCGTCGTGAACGACCCCGTGTGTCATATCCTTGATCGGTGGTCTGATGGCAGTACCGCGAATCCGCGCCAAGACTTGATGGTTACCGACGACCTCACCGTCACGGCCACCTTCATGCGCGGCACGCCGGACGTGGACAACTTCGCCATCAACGGCGGCGACGCGGACACCGATTTGCAGGACGTCATCCTCGGCAGCGAGGTGGACATCTACGCCCCCGAATGCCTCGAATACATGGCCAGTGAAAGCGCGAGCTTCACCGGCGCCCAGTGGCTGGCCTACGGCACCGCCCTCAATTTCAGGCTCGCCACCCAGGTATACGACGCCACCGTCTACTTCAAGGTGCGCAATGATACCGCCGAGTCCGGCGTGGTCAGCGACACCATCTATGTGAATCCCATGGTGACCGTGCCCGCCGGCGTCTTCCCCATGGGCAGGCCCTACGCTTGGGATCCCGCCTGGGGCAGTGAACTCACAAACGAACTGCCCGTCCATGATGTGGAACTCGACGAGTACCAGATCGGCAAGCATCTGATCACCACCCAGGAGTTCTGCGACGTGTTGAACTGGGCCTATTGGGAAAAAGATTTTGTAGATGGCTTGGGCAATCCAAGAACGAAGTTGTTCGCCAATAATTCTGACGATACGCCCTATGCGGGCGGCACCTATGTATATGGAGGAGCCCTTTATTCCCGATTTATACTTTTAAACCCGATTTCGAATTCCCATGTCGGGTTCTCGGCTGCCGGGTCGGGCGGTAGTCCGGCCAAGGTCTTTTATCCCAAGACCCGGGGCGGCTATTCCATGGCCAGTTTCCCCGTAGTGGGCGTCAGTTGGTACGGTGCCGCCTTCTACTGCAACGCCCTGACCCGGATACGGGCGAATGCGGGCCTCCTTCCCGACTTCCCGGCCGGCGGTCTCTACTACAATACGGGCGCGGTTGATGATACCGTCAGCAGTACTGGGTGGCCTGTGAACACAAATCCAGATCCGCGTGCCCTGCGCCTGCCCACGGAAGCCCAGTGGGAACGCGCCGCCGCCTGGGACGGCTCGAAACACTGGATATACGGCTTTACCAGCGACACGGCCGTGACGGACAATACCCGGGCTAATTGGAGAAACGCCAACGCGTCGTACGTCAATCCCTTCAACCTGACCACCCCGTACGTGTCGCCCCCGGGCTGGTTCGACGGCTTCCACGTCAGCCCGAACGGGTCCGTTCAGACGGTCTACTCGATTTCGCCCGAAGGCTGCTACGACATGAGCGGCAACCTGCGCGAACTGTGCCACGACTGGTATATGGAGGACTGGTATACCGACGGAGGGCCGGACCAGGTGAACCCGACAGGCCCCCCAAAATCCACGAATGTTCCCCCGGCCAAGGTGCTCCGGGGCGGTGGACCCGCTGATTATTATCATGTCACCCGGTCTGCCCGAAGGGCCAACCAGGCAAATGACGTTTTACAAAGCGTTGTCGGGTTCCGCGTAGTCCGTGAGAGTGACCAGCTGTAATCCCCCGCATGTAGCCTGAGCGTATCGCCCGTCTTCGGACGGGCGATACTTTTTTTTGCGGGCCCGGGGAGCAGGAACGGTAAGTGCCCAAAATAAATAGTACTGCCTGAACAAAAAATGGGACTGCCTCCGGCGCACGCGAAGACCAGAAGCGTTGTGCCCAACCCTGAACTGCGCCGGAGGCTGTCCCAATTTTTTGCGAGGGTTTCGGGTTTCGGATGCGAAATCATATTCTCAGCCTCTTGGTTTCTATCCCGGGAGTAGGG
>JAKLHG010000370.1 GCA_022710255.1 Candidatus Hydrogenedentota bacterium | reverse complement strand
CACTGGCCCACGATTACATCGCCAATGGTCTCCGGAGCGACCCCCGCCCGGGCCACTGCTTCACGCACCACCAGACCCATCAAATCGATTGAAGGATAATCGCGCAGGGTCCCCCCGAAAGTACCGATAGCGGTCCGTACCGCTGAAGCAACCACGACATTTCGCATGATGATTCTCCCATTTTCTGTTAGAGGCCTACACGCGCCTGTAAACTTAAGCGCTCCAGATACAACGCAAGATGAAGAAATAGTATCACTAACCGTATCTTTATGCAAGCGCACCAAAAGGGGAAAGGCGAGAATTGAAAAGGAGTGTTCTTGCCTTTGCAGCATTCTCAGACGCGCGAAACAGACTGCAGTGAATCGTCTTTGGGGAGGAAGGTGTGTCCAAGGCTATAGAAAAGAGCTAAATGCCCAGTTCCACTTTGCGTCGTTCCAAAGCAATTATCCGATCGCGGAAAACGGCGGCCTGTTCAAAATCCAATTTTCCGGCAGCCTCCGCCATTTGCTTGCGCAACCGGGCGATGGTCTTGTTAAAGTCCTCATCGGAAACATAGACTTCGGGTTCCTCGGCCGCCTTGCTGAGGCTGACATAGTCTTTGTCGCAGAGATTACGCAATAAATCAGGCACGGCCTTCTGTATGGACCGGGCCGTGATACCATGTTTCTTATTATAGGCCAGCTGTTTCTTGCGGCGCCGGTCCATTTCCCCCATAGCTCGTTTCATGGCGCCGGTAATGGTGTCAGCATACATGATAACGCGGCCATTGATATGGCGGGCGGCCCGTCCGCAAGTTTGAATCAGGCTGGTTTCCGAACGCAGGTACCCTTCCTTATCGGCGTCGAGTATGGCCACCAAAGAGACCTCGGGCAGGTCGAGCCCCTCGCGCAACAGGTTGATGCCGACCAGAACGTCATACTCACCTTGCCGCAACTGCCGTATCAGTTCGATGCGCTCCAAGGTTTCCACATCGGCGTGCATGTACCGGATGCGCAGGCCCAGGTCGCGGTAATAGTCCGTCAGATCTTCCGCCATACGCTTGGTGAGAGTCGTGATAAGGGTGCGCTCGCCGCGCTCCGCCCGGATGCGCGCTTCATGGAGCAGGTCGTCCACCTGGTCCGCGATGGGCCGTACCTCCACCTCGGGATCGACCAGGCCGGTAGGCCGCACCACCTGCTCTACGATAAGCCCCTCGCTTTTCTGAAGTTCATAGGTGGCGGGCGTGGCGCTGATATAAATAACCTGGTTTGTCCGCGATTCAAACTCCTCAAATGTCAGCGGGCGGTTATCCCGCGCGCAAGGGAGCCGAAACCCGTATTCCACCAGTTTGTCCTTGCGCGAGCGGTCGCCCCGAAACATGGCGCCGACCTGGGGTATGGACATGTGGCTCTCATCCACGACTAGTAGAAAATCTTTGGGGAAATAGGTCAGCAGCGTGTGAGGCGGCTCGCCGGGACGCCGCCTGTCCAGATGGCGCGAATAGTTTTCAATACCGGAACAATACCCCAGTTCTTCGAGCATCTCCAGGTCATAGTGGGTCCGCTGCTCCAGGCGTTGCGCATATAATTCTTTGTTCTCGCCGCGCAATTCATCCAGGCGCCCGCCCAGCTCGGCGCGAATATCACCTATCGCGCGTTGAAGTGTTCCCGTCTCGGCCACATAGTGGGAACCGGGAAATATCTCGGCACGCCGCATCCTGCGGACGACCACCCCGCGCAAAGGGTCGATTTCCGTGATTTGTTCCACTTCATCGCCAAAAAACTCGATACGCAGCGCCCGGTCCGCCTCATAGGCGGGAAACACATCCACAATGTCGCCCCGCACGCGGAACATGCCGCGATGAAAATCAACGTCATTACGCGTGTACTGTATGGCCACCAGGTTCTTGAGCAAGTCATCGCGCATAAGGTGCATGCCGGTTTCCAGCGTAACGCGCAGCGCCAGGTAGGCCTGGGGTGAACCGATGCCATAGATGCAGGACACGCTCGCGACGACAATACAGTCCCGGCGGCTCAACACCGCCCGGGTCGCCGCATGACGCATCTTGTCTATTTCCTCGTTAATCGAGGAGTCCTTTTCTATATAGGTGTCCGTGGCGGGGATGTAGGCCTCGGGCTGGTAGTAGTCATAGTAACTGACAAAATATTCAACAGCATTCTCCGGAAACAAGGCCTTGAACTCGCCATATAGCTGGGCCGCGAGGATTTTATTGTGGGCAAGCACCAGGGTGGGCCGGCTTACCCGTGCGATAACATTAGCGATGGTAAAGGTTTTGCCCGAACCGGTAACGCCCAACAGAACCTGGTGGGGCAATCCCTCGCATACTCCCCGGGTAAGGGCTTCGATGGCGGCGGGCTGGTCCCCGGCGGGCTCAAAGTCCGAAACAAGTTTAAAGAGCCCGGTTTCGTCCGGCACCTTTGCACTATTTGCGGCCTGTTTTCTTGCCACTGCCCGGTCCTTCTTCCGGTGTCTGTTCCTGGGCGCCGAGATGAATGACTTCAGAAACGCCCGGAACTTCAGCCACGGTTTTGGCAGCGCGTTCGATACTGCCTTCGTCGGTAACTTCAAATTGGAAATCAAAAAACGTCCCCGCGTCTTCCCCAGGACCGAACTGGGCATGAAGGATATCAATATTCAGAGGCCGCAGGGCATGGGTAATGTCCGCCAGGAGGTTGGGACGACGGCGCGTGACAAGGCGCATCTTCGCCAACAGCTGGCCTTCGCCCTCCCAGGAGGCGCGCACAATGCGCGACGGGTCGCGCGCCGACCGGGAAAAACTTCTGCATTCAGCACGGTGAATGGACAGGCCCGGAGCGCGTGTGACATACCCCACAATGGTGTGGCCCGGCATGGGGTTGCAGCATTTGGCGAACTGCACCTCCATCCCCTTCAAACCCTCGATGCGCACTAGTTTGCGCCGGGTCAATTCGTCCACTTCCCGCACCGGCGGCGGCGGCGGAACCACTCTCGGCGACACATGATAGTGCCGCCGGACCGGCGCGCGCGGCTCTTCGACCGGCGCTAATTTACCAAGTTCGCGCAGTCGCTGCCGGATGCGGGCGCGCGCCCGCGTCGTGACGGCCACATCCACCCAGTCCAGATGAGGCTCCTGGTTTTTGGCGGTCAGTATTTCAACGGCGTCCCCCGTCTGCAGGTTGTAGCGGATGGGAACGATTTTCCCGTTGACCCGCGCGCCCATGCAATGATGGCCGATCTCCGAGTGCACACTATAGGCGAAATCCAGGGAAGTGGCGCCCAGCGGTAACTCCTTGACCTCCCCCTTGGGCGTGAACACATAAATGTGGGATGCCTTGAAGTCCTGGCGCATGCTTTCCATCACGTTTTCCTGTACGCCGGTATCCTTAAGCCATTCCTGCACCCGCTTCATCCACTCCACCTGCATGTCCAGAGCGCCGTCGCCGGCCGAAGTTCCTTCCTTATAGCGCCAGTGGGCCGCAATACCTTCACGGGCTACCTGGTCCATCTGCTCCGAACGGATCTGCACCTCCATGGCCTGACCGTTCTCGCGCATGACCGTCGTATGGATGGCCTGGTACATGTTCAGTTTCGGCATGGCGATGTAATCTTTGAAACTCCCCGGGATCGGGGTCCAAAGGTTGTGCACCACGCCGAGGGCGTTGTAACATCCCGCGTCGGTCTGGGTGATGATTCGGATACCCAGCACATCCAGCACCTGCGCGAAGTCCTTGCCCTGCCGGGTCATTTTCTCATAAATACTGTACAGGTGCTTGGGTCGACCGATGACCCGGGCAACCACTTCCGACTCGATCAGGCGGGGCTCGATAAAGGCGATTGTCTTCTCCAGGTACTCTTCACGTTCCCTCCGTTTCATGGCCACCTGGCGCGAAATCTCCTTGTACTTTTCCGGTATCAGATAATGGAAAGCGTGATCCTCCAGTTCCCATTTCCAGCGCGAAATGCCCAGCCGGTTGGCCAGTGGCGCATACAGGTCGAGCGTCTCCCGGGAAATACGTTTCTGGTCCTCTTCGGGCAGCGCTTTCAGGGTGCGCATGTTGTGGAGGCGGTCGGCCAGTTTGATAATGATGACCCGCATGTCCCGCGCGGTGGCCACCAGCATTTTCCGGACGTTCTGGATCTGCCGCTCCTCCCGCGCCTGCTCGCTGTCCGGCAGTTTCAAAGTGCCCATCTTTGTAACGCCGTCCACGATCCGCCCGATATCCTCGCCAAATTCCCGACTGATGTCCTCCGCTTCAAACGCGCAATCCTCCACCACGTCATGAAGCAGGGCGGCGGCGCAGGTTACCGGATCCATGCCCAGTCCGACCACGATCCCCGCCACTTCCACGGGATGGACGATATAGGGGTCACCCGACAGGCGGCTCTGCCCCTCATGCGCCTTGGTGGCTACCCTGTAAGCGCGTTCCACCAGCTGCAGGTCCGCCGGCGGATAAGTCTTTTTCATCTGCTTGAGGATTTTTCTAAATGCCGCATCCATATAAAGGGCCCCCTTTGGAAAGAACACATCGTATTTTATA
>JAKLHG010000037.1 GCA_022710255.1 Candidatus Hydrogenedentota bacterium | reverse complement strand
ACACGCAGACCGTCTATGGCGCTGATCCCCTTCACAAGCTTGGATGTTTCTTCTTGGGTCGCGGCCACAATCTTTCGATAGCCTTCTTCACCCAGTTTATTCAACGTAGCCCAGGCGCCAGCCATGGGGCCCGCTGTTTTGCTGCTGGTAATGGTAGGGTTAATCAGGGCATAGGAGGTCGTCTGCAGGCACGCAAAAAATTGATATTTCCGGAATTCCCGGTTGCGGTACATGATGACGGAGGCGTTCTTGGGCGCGTAGCCGTACTTGTGCATGTCCGTGGAGATGCTGGTTACGCCGGGAATGGTGAAATCAAAATCGGGTACCGGGTATCCCATCTTGCGCATCATGGAAAGGTGCAATCCCCCGACACAGGCATCGACATGGCACCATAGCCCCTTTTCCTGCGCAAGCGCCGCGATATCCGAGATAGGGTCGATAACGCCTTGGGCATATCCCGGAGCGGATCCCACAACTATCAGGGTATTGTCCGTGATGCCGGCACGCATGGCTGTGACATCGGCCTGGAACGTCTCCCGGTCAAAGCCTACCAGCACCGGCTTGATGCCAAAATAGGCACAAGCCTTGTGAAACGCCGGATGGGCGGTATAGGACAGTATCATTTCCGGGTTTTTGATCTCGGGACGGTTTACCCGCGCCCAGTCCCGGGCGGTCTTCATGGCCAGCAGGATACTCTCCGTACCACCGGAGGTCATGTTGCCGACCGCTTCGGCATCGCCCCGCAGCAGATTGATGATCATGCGCACCACTTCTTTTTCTATGCGCATCACACTGGGAAAGGTTGTGAAGTCCAAACCGCTTTCGCAAAGGTAGTTCATGTAGGCCTCACGGGCGGTATCCAGAACTTCTTCGCCGGGATCATAGACATAGGCCATGATTCTTCCGGAGTGATAAGGAAGGTCGCCTTCCTTGTAGGATTCAAGCTGTTTCATGATTTCCGCTTTACTGCGTCCATGTTCAGGAATGTGCATCGTATTTTCCCTTCAAGTCGTCGCTATTTGTTCGGAACGTCCATTCAAAAACATAAGTCCATAGAAACAATCGATCCTGTCCACAAAAGGATACCGGCCCGATCGACGTCCTCATTTCTACATCATAAAAAAACGCTCCGCCAAGTTGGTTACCTGCCGTATCTGCTGCTCCTGCCATTCGGGGTTCTTTCCCAGTTCCCCGGCCATCAGCGAGGCGACCCGGGGCGCCATCTCAATCGCGGCGCGGGCATTCAGAAACAGTGCGCGTGAGCGCCGTCCCAGAAAATCTTCAACCGTCCGGGCCATTTCTTCACGAACGGCCCAGATGACTTCTCCCGCTTGGATATTCAATTGCGGATGAAGCGGTGCCGTCCAGGCGTCGTTTTGCCGCAGGAGACTTTCAATGGATGCGGCATCTGAACCGTATAGGGCAAGGTTCGCGGCGGCATGTTCCTCGTTGGTGGCGCCGTGAATGGGCAAATTCCTTGTCAGGCAGGGCATGCTGTCCAATTCGGCGACCGTGGCCGCTTGGTCTACCGTGTCCTCCGCCATCTTTCTATAGGTGGTCCACTTGCCGCCGGTGATGGTTATAAGCCCGGATCCTGATATATGAAGCGTATGGTCGCGCGACAGGGAAGCGGTCTTGCTTTCTCCCTGAACTGCAACCAGAGGGCGGATACCCGTAAACAGACTGAGCACATCGCTGTCGGAGGGGTCCTTGCTCAAGTATCGGGCAGTATGAGAGAGCAGGAAGTCCAATTCTTCCTGACGAGCACGAGGTTCGAGCGTTACCCCATCTATAGGTGTGTCCGTGGTGCCCACAAGAGTGTGATCGTGCCAGGGTATGGCAAAGAGCACGCGGCCGTCACTGGTGTGCGGCACCAAAACCGCCGTGTCGCCGGGCAGGAATGACTTGTCCAGAATGATGTGGACGCCCTGGCTGGGGCTGATGATGGAATCATTCTCAGGATTGTCCATGCGTCGGATTGTGTCTGTGAACGCGCCTGTAGCGCTTATAATCGCCCGGCCTCTCAGCTCATGTTCCGTACCCGTTTCCCGGTCGACGGCAATGACGCCACGGACCAGCTCGTTTTCCTTGACAAGTTGGGTGACTTCCAAGTAATTTAGAAGCGTTGCGCCGTGCGTTTCCGCTGTTTGTGCCATGTTGATCAGCAAGCGTGTATCATCAAATTGACCGTCATAATAAATGACGCCGCCGCGAAGTCCCTCCGTTTCTATCGTAGGGATGAGCTCCAGCGTTTTTTCGCGGGATAGATTACGGGAAGGACCAAACCCGTGTTTCCCTGCAAGAAAATCATATACCCGAAGGCCGATACCATAAAAAGGGGCTTCCCACCAACTGTAATTGGGGACAATGAACGCAAGGTCATGAACCAGGTGCGGGGCGTTTTGCCGCATCAGGCCGCGTTCTTTAAGGGCATCGAGGACCAGGGAGACATTGCCTTGCTGCAGGTAGCGAACTCCGCCATGGACCAGCTTGGTGCTGCGGCTGGAGGTGCCCTTTCCGAAGTCATGGGCCTCCAACAGAAGTGTCTTGTAGCCGCGCGAAGCCGCGTCGATGGCCACGCCAACACCGGTAGCGCCGCCGCCGATGATTATAAAATCCCATACCATGCCACGGTCTTCAAGGGCCGCGCTCATACGTTCACGATTAAGCATCCGATTTTCTCCATTGGTTAAGGGGGCCTGGTTGCGCGCAGGGAGCAGCAATGGCTTCCCACGAATCCTTCTTTTGTCGCAACGGGTATGTTTTTTTAATATTGATTATAGGCGGGAGAATACCCAGTAACTCATCATTCAATTTGTTGAAGTGATGCCTCCAGACAAGAGCCTGAAACAAATTTTAGTATATGCGTAACGCATTGTCATCAGGACAAAGCTATCCGAAGTTATAACAATAATCGGTTGTCGCCTGTTTTTCTTTCAAAGTATACAATTACAACCAGTTCAGGATGTAGTGTCCGGAACATAATCGTCCATAATGTTCGGGTGCGGTATGTCAGGCACGGTGAAGCCAATCAATACGCATGGCATCAATCCCGGAAGACTCCTGCATTTTTATGAGAGAAACAAAACCAAATACGGGGGGGAGACTTCCGCAGCCTTTTCCCGAATTATAGTATACAATCCTCCCCCTTCATTTCACTATTTGACAAGAACCCTCAGGAAGGACAACCCCAAACAAGAACATCATGAATGTACCGATCCAGAAAGGCCTGGTCAATGGCCTTTGTAACCCCTTTTCCTTTTGACGGCGACACTTCGAGGTTCAGTATGTACAGCACCACGTCATACCGGTTCATATCAGTACATGGGGAGGTACGAGACCCCGGGGGGAGGAGGATGAACGGATGGAGAACCAATATTGTCGAAGTATAGCCCGGGTCATCCGCCGCGTTTATCCAGATGGACTTTGAGGGCGTCATAAAGCACTTGGTTTAGTTTGGGATTTGTGGCCGTGCTTGTCCCAAAGATTTGATGCCACTGGTTGTCGGGCAATTCGGCAATAATTAGGGTGGCTTGGCGTTTGTAACGGTCGGCGATAATCTCAAGGAATTCTTCCCGCTCCTCATCTGGAAAAATCTCTATTTTCCAATCATCCAGAATCAGGAAATCCGTCTTTTCCAGCGCGCGTAGTATCTGGATATCTCCGCCATCCTTTTTTTGGGATAGTATTCTTTCGATTAGTTGGGGAACCCGGTAATATATCACGTTCATCGAATACTTGGTCGCCTTGGCCCCAATGGAGCAAGCGAGACGTGTTTTGCCGGCATGGGCGGGTCCTGTCAAAATGTAATGTTGCCGGTGCTTCACCCAATGGCCTTCAACAAACCTTTCCATCAGGCTGGAGTCATTGCTGGCGAATTCTTGGTGTTTCGAGGCCTTGGCCTCTGCCTGCATGCGCAGGTGTTCCTGCAATTTACTCGCCTTCTCTCTCGCCCACGCATTTTCAGGATCCAGTTCCAGCACCAGTTCCATATACTGAAGCGCCTGCGGGTAGTCTTTATTTTTTATGTGATGCATGCCAATATTATATTTGGAAACACACAATTTGTTTTTTACGCGGGCATTTGAAGATGTGTGCTCAAGGGCTGTGCGGTAAAATTCTGCGGCATGCCAATAATCCATCCTGGAGAAGTAGTAATCACCGAGACATTCTTCGTGGGACATTCCAGGCTTGAAATGACTTCGGACGAATTCGTTAAAAGCCCGCGCCTGTTCCTGCTTGTATACATCAAGACTTGAAACAGACTTGATGGCGGTGCGTTCCGCGAGCAGCAGCAGATTATTGGTGCTGGAATCCTCGGGTCGGAGCAATATCCGTTTCGCGTTTTTCCAGTTGGTATCCATAGGACGGGCGACTATTATTTCGCCATCGTGAAACTCAACCGCCAGGGGGGCATTTGGCGGTGGCGCCGGGATATTTTCCGGTCCGGCAACCGGGTAGTCCTCAAACTGTTTAATCAGGAAAAGGGCCTTTAGTTTTTCGAAAGGAATCACCTTGCGCTTGTTGAACGGCTTGCCTTTTTTGTCGTGAAGGAATATCTCAATCTCACTCGCCTCCCGCTCAAACGCGGTGCACAATCCTTGGTATATTGAACCTTTCTGCGTATGGGCGACTACTTTGTACCACTGTTTGGGAGGCTCGACCGCTCTCTCTGTCACTTCACGTTGTTCCCTGGTATTCTGTTCCGTGTATGGGTATAACATCTCCGCACCTCCTATGTTAAGCCCTAAGTATTTTCAAGAATTATTATACAGCATTTCACGAAAAAGTCAATAGAATATTTCATTTTGAATATTTATTTCCCTTTTAAATAGGAAAGTAAAACAATAAAGAGGCTCGTAATTAAAAATAATGTACATTACAATGCTTGATAAGTTGATAATAGAGTAGGCCATGCCTGTTGCTGCCGGGGCACACCTGCCGATGACCAGTAGTATCCAATAGGGTACATAAGCCAGAACTGGTACCCGGATGCGGGGCATGTGGGATGGAATGAAAGGACACAGGGAAGGATTGAAGTACGCCGACGCAAGAAAAGGGCTGCACCTGGAATGATGGGTATCAGGAACCCGGTTTTTCGGTGGTCTCTGTGCGCACGGCAGGGGAGCCCGGTGATTCCACAATGCCCGCTGTGTAGGTAATGCCGAAATTATCGAGAAGGGAACCTTCCGCAAGTTGGAGTTCTACGAGGGCCTTTTCAAAGGCGATGCGCGCCTGCAATTCCTGCGCCTGGGCTGCGGTCAAGTCTTCCTGCACGCGCAGAACCTGGTAGCTTGTCGTGATCCCAATTTGGAGTCTGCGTTCTTCGGCATTTACATTAGCCTCCTGAAGGCGTACCGTCTGGTGGGTGCTTTCCAACAGAACTTTGCTCGTCATGACACTTCGGGCGGCAAAATGAACCCGCATCATCATGGCCATCTGAGCCTGCTTGCGCCGTTCCTCTGCCTGGCGGA
This sequence comes from Candidatus Hydrogenedentota bacterium, assembly GCA_022710255.1. Taxonomy (GTDB): domain Bacteria; phylum Hydrogenedentota; class Hydrogenedentia; order Hydrogenedentales; family CAITNO01; genus JAAYBJ01. The sequence goes on along the minus strand of JAKLHG010000037.1, from coordinate 8,287 downwards.
TATTCAGTCTGGCCCGTTGATGGGCCCCTCGGGCGGCGCGGTTGCCAATCGGCACAGAAGCTTGAACTCCCACGGTGAGAGCGGAGTCTTGTCCTTCGATAATGCCCGTGAGCGTTTTGCCCATCTTGATATCCCTGCCGCCCTGGGCGTACGCGCCGATAAAATCCAATTGCGGAAGACGGTCATTTTTCGCTTTTTCCTCTTCCATCAAGGCGTTGGCAATTTCCAGGTCCGTCATTTCGTTTTCAGGTCGCATTGCCAGGGCTCGCTCCACGCTGACATCCAGACTCTCATCATAACTGTCCGTGTCGAACATGGCGGAGGCATCGGGATTGGGCCTGTCCAGGGGCATCAGCCGTATTTTCGAGAAACGATCCCCTTCTTTTAAGTTCAGAAGCAGTTTCAGAGCATCACCCACATCGGCAATACGGGCATTAGCCTGGATCAGTTCTGACTGGCGCATGGCAACGCCGGCTTTGGCCTGTAAGACATCGATGTCGGCGGAAGTGCCGATGTCACGCCGGATTTCACTAAGTTTCAACAAGCGTTCGGCGTTGCGTAATGCTTCCTCATAGACGCGTGCCGCCTCGGTAGCGCCGACAAGATCCCAATAGGCCTTGATGGTTTCCGCCATCTTGTCTAAAACCGTTAATTTTGCGCGTGCTTCGGAAATTTTTCTCAGGTTTTCTCCTGCCCGAATCCGTATTCGGTTAACGCCGCGCCCGAAACCGCGCAGGACCGGTTGCGTAAGGGTAAAGCCGAGGGTCCCGCCGTATTCCCCCTGATAGTTCCCAAAAGTACTTTCCTCATAGTCCATGGAGAACTGCACGGCATACTGGGTACCAAACTGTAGTTTTCCGGCGAGGGCGGTTTCCGAGGTTATTTTCCGGGAATCAACAGCGGATACCCCGCCAAGAATGCCAACGAAACTGCGCACAGTCTGGTCGAGCGAAGCGGTTGAATCGCTGTAGTTTAGTTTTTGACTGACGATGGGATCGAATTCTCCCCGTGCCGCATAGGTTTCCGCCTCCGCTTTGGCTGGATCATATTCGGCAATGAGAATATCCGGGTTGTTTTGAAGCGCCAATTGGATGGCTTCATCCAGCGTCAAGCGCATTACTTGGGCTTCAATGGGCTGATCAAGGGCAGAGCGGAGACCGCTTAAGTCTATCAAGTCCTCTGAAATGGCTTCTTTCAACGACACTGGATAGGGAGAGGGATGGGCGGGTGGGAGTGCCGCTTCAGACGCTTCAGGAAGTACTTCTACCAACGCGGACGGAGGCGCATTTGTCTCGATGTCCTCCTCCTGTCCCGTCGCAGCCGGGGGAACTTCGTCCTGCGCGGCACCGCTGACCGTAACCGCTTCCTGTTGCTGCAGGTCAACAGAGACGGTTTCTGTCGCCTCTTGAGCATTCGCTGTCGAATGGATAGTTCCCACAAGCATCATCGCAATACACAGCCCTGTGAATCGCATATCCTGATCCTAGTTTATTCAGAAGGTCGCTACATAAACAAAGTTGAAGAGGGGGGCCTTTACCACTGCCGGTGCTTATTGTGGCGCATCCCCGCGCAGGTTGTTCATATCGACACCCGCTCGTTGCATTGCCTGTGCCTGTGCCTGCTGCACACGGGCAGTGAAAAGCCGCTGTAACTCAGCCAGCGTTTCCGCCAGCAAGGCATTTTCCTTAGCGTTCAGGTTGCCTTGTGTCTTTTCTCGGATCAAGCCCAGCATCTCGATAAATTCCCTGGCCTGCTCCAGATTAACCACGGCCTGTCCTTGCCCGGGTGCGCCGATAAAACCAAGACTGAACATGGCCTGAGTGGCTAGAATATTGAGAAGCGCCTCAAAAAGTGGGTTCGCCTCGACATCGGGGGAATCTTCCGGAACATCCTGCGTCCCCGAAGTCATAGTGTCGGGGGCGGACGGCTGTTTACCTTGCGCTTTCAGGCGGGCTTCTTCTTTTTCGCGTTGGACTCGGGCTTTCCAGTCTTCATCCACGAACGTTGTTGCCTTGATTTCCGACATGACAGGGAGCCTTTACAATTAGAAGCGAAATTTGTGCACACCACAGGCGTCGTACAGGGTCTTATCTCGGGAGATTCGCCGGTTATTTGTTTTTATGCCGATCTTGCCTGGACCGTTTTTTACGCTTGTGTTTGTTGATCTTCGCTTTACGAACTTTACGTCCACCAGCCACAGACTAATCCTCCTCGGTTCCGCGATACGGACCGCGTTGCTATTGGTTTTCCCGCATGCCCACGGCGGCTAACACAGCCACTCCGGACATAGCGATTTTATTGCGACTATTTCATTATCCGTGAAATACAACCCGATTTCACGGGCGGCCGTTTCCCGGCTGTCCGATGCGTGAATCAGGTTTTTTTGCATACTTAACCCAAAATCACCCCGGATGGTGCCGGGACCGGCTTCCAGGCAATTGGTCGTGCCGTTCATTTTTCGAACCTGGGCGACGGCGTCATTGCCCTCCCAAACCATTTGTATGGTGGGACCCGAAGTTATGAAGGCAATTAGTCCCTCATAAAACGGTTTACCTTCATGTTCTTTATAGTGTAACGCAGCCTGTTCAACGGACAGGCACTGCATTTTTATCGCCAAAAGGACTAAACCACGTTGCTCAAAGCGCCGTATGCATTCGCCCACCAGCCCCCGGCCGACACCGTCGGGCTTTATCATGACAAACGTACGCTCCATCATGGGGAAAGCATCCTTTTCTATCCGCAACCCTGCTATTTTTCCTGAACCGGCACGTGCTGCCGCCCCTCGTTGCGGGGATACTTACCGGAGCATAAAAAACACCATGCCTTTACAAGTTGTAGTACTATAGCAAAAATGGACTCCATGCCGCAATTTTCTTTGAAAAGGGATGCTGGACGCCCTTTTCACGGCATATCTCAATGCATATCCAGACCGTTTATCATGTAAAGTGCATGCGGCAGCGTTTTTGTGATTTCAGAGAGGTATTCTTCAACCGCATTCTCGTTCCCAGGCAGTGTATATACCAGTGTTTTACCCAGTACGGCAGCCACAGACCGGCTGAGCAGGGCATTCGGTTTGCGTGTCCCGGTGGTCAGTCGGATGTATTCCATGATTCCCGGGATTTCCTTGTCCGCCAGGTGTGCCACCACTTCAGGGGTGATGTCCCGGGGACCGATTCCCGTGCCGCCGGTGGTAATTACGAGGTGTTTCCCGGTATCCCGCGCCGTGACAAGCGCCGCTGTCAATCGTTCCGCGTCATCGGGCAGCACTTCGGATTCTATCCGCGCCTGCCAGCCCGCTTGTTCACAAAAGGCTTCCAGAAGTGCACAAGCCCTGGGGCCGCTTCGATCCGGGTACACCCGCGCAAAGACGCGGTCACTCAGCGTTATCACACGGCAGTGCAGTGTGCGTCTCCGGAGCGTGATGGTGTCGCCCGCCTTAAGTATTCCCCCGCGAAGCACGCGGCAAAAAATACCTTCCCTGGGCATGATGCACTCCCCGACCTGTTGGAATATGGCGCAGCCGCCCCCATGACATTTCTTGCCTATTTGGGTGACTTCCAACTCTACAGAGGTACTAATCAGCCGGTCAAGGGGCGCGAGAGACGACAGGTCAATGCCGCGGGTGGTGATGTTTTCCGCAAAATCACCCCAGGAAAAAGTGCGGCCCCTGGTTTTTCCGAAACGTTCTATGCCTTCGGATGCCATCAGGCTGACCTGCCGATGCCAATCCCCCGCGTGGGCATCCCCCTCTATGCCTTTTTCGTTGAGTTCTATCCGGGAGACGGGCGTTTTGGACGTACCTTTTTGGTTCGAAAGGTTCACGGAGACGATGATCCCTTCCGAGGCGTTTTCCATGGTCATGGAAACAGTTTCCTTTCAAACGTTCAGCCTTGCAGACTAAATTTACGGCCTTATACCGTGCTGCGCGTGTCTGCTTTTTGAAAAAAAAGACTTCCTGCTCGCTTGGGCGCAGCGGAAAGACCGGTATACACCGGTGTTGGAGGGTCACAATCCCACCTTCAGAATAAGGTCGGTAATTACACCGCGGCTTTTGCTGCCCTTCAGCACCAGATGGCCGTAGTTCGGCTGACCTTTACACAATGTCACTACCCAGTTGAGTCCATTGTTGAACTCGTTCAGGTAAGGGTTGTCCACCTGTTTGGTGTCGCCCAGGCAGAAACAGCGGGTTCCTTCACCCATACGCGTCAATAACGCCCGGGATTCCAAGCGCGATAGATTTTGCATTTCGTCCACGATCACGATGGCATGCTCCAGATTCATGCCCCGAATATATGCCAGAGGAAGCACCTCGAATACTTTCCGGTCAAACTTGCCGGTCTGCTCAGACTCATAAATACGATTGGCCGGGCGGAGCTGGTGCAACTTGTGTACTAGGTCGTAAAAGGGCCGATAATAGGGTTCCAACTTTTCCAGAACATCCCCGGGCAGGAAACCCAGGGCCGGCCCAATCTCGATGGGGGACTTGACCACGTAAATCTTTTCAAAAAGTTTCTTTTCAAGAGTCAGGTAGAGCGCCGCCGCCAGGGCGAGGTACGTCTTGCCGTAACCTGCTTGGGATTGCAGGGTTACCAGGTCGAGAGAAGCGTCGAGCAGCAGTTCAAAGGCGAGGTTCTGGTACTTGTTGCGCGGTTTGACTTTCCAGACCTCGTGTTCATAGTCCACCACCTTAATGCCATGGTTGGAGTGATAATGAGGCCGACCTTCCACCCATTCAAAACTATTGGGCAGCGCCTGTTCGCCTTCCACCGCGAAGCCGGTATAACTCTCGGATTCAGATTGGATGGGCTTGGACGACAGGTACTCTTCCGAGTTGATGCCTTCGATACGGCACAGCAGGCGGAATATGCGGTCGTTGGTGACCAGAACCGGATCGCTTGTTTCGGCAAGGACCGTCTTCAGCATGCTTGCATCGTTGCTATGGAGCGTCCTGTCGCGGATAAAACGAATATGGTCGAAGTGTTCGAAAAGCGCGTCAACAGCACGAAGCACCAGTTCGCGCTTTTGCGGGTCCTTTTTCAGGCCGTCGAGTTCCTCAATTACCTTATAAGGCACGATGACGTCGTTTTCGTCCCCGTTGCGCAGCCGTTCCAGGCAATGGGCATCTTCCAGCAGCACGTTGGTGTCTACAACGTAGGTTTTCTTCATGGCAACCCTTTCATGCAAAGATTACGGGCGTAATGATACCATAGAACGGTGACGGACTGACCATCAGGCATAAGGATATCCTGTATGTGGCAATTTTACGTAAAGCATAACCATTCCGTAGGGCTCCACTCCGGAGAGGGGGCCATGACAAAAAGCGAGTATCTCGGCCGTCGGGAATTTATGGGTATTGCGACGGGGACCACCCTCGCAGCCCGGGCGGCGCTGGCCGGGTCTTCAGAAACGATTGCTGTGAGCGAACCGTTCAACTTCGCTGTCATCGCGGATCCCCATTGCGCCGAGGTTCCAAAAACAGGTTTGGAAGTGTATGGGAATGGCGTGGAAAAGTTCCTGCGTTGTTTTGAGAAGATGAAAGAACTGCCCAAGGAGGAACAACCTGATTTTGCATTGATTGCGGGGGATATACATCCCGAAGCTCTCGCTCCCCATCTTGATACGATTACCCTACCCCTCCATGTGGTCGCGGGGAACCATGAAGGCAGCAACGAGACGCGCGGGTTGCTGCGCGCCATGTTCCCGCACGATTTCGGTTCCGGGGGCGCGGTCCGGGACTATTACGCTTTCACGCACAAAGGAATACGCTTCATCGCCTCCTGCGACGCGGGTGCGGGCGGCGACCACATCGGTCATTTCAGTTCCGAATTAATTGCGCCTCACGGACAATGTGATTGGCTTGAAAAGGAACTACAGCGACCGGAGCCTCGCAAGGTCCTGTTCGCTCATATCCCGCCCGCGCTCGACGATGTGGAACGCAACATGTACATGGGGCGGAATGACTCGCGCTGGTTCCTGGAATTGGTGAGAGAGACGAAGCCGGAGATGCTCTTCTTCGGCCACCTCCATCATCCCACGGAAGAACATCAGATTGGCAATACAAGATGCATTAATGTGCGATCCTGTTGCTGGAATTTCCAGAACGCGCCTGTGGGATTCCTGCTGGTCCGTGTCGGTGCGGAACGCATGGAATTCCGCGAGATTATTACGGGTACGTGTGCGGATAAAGCATAGCGTGGGTGACCAGCCTAAAACGAACTGCGTACCGCTGTGCCTTGGCATTGTGTTTTCAACGCAGAGATGCGGAGTATGTAAAGAATGGCGGAGCATTATCCCCTGCTTCGAAAATTTGTCGAAGCAAAGGAAAGAACGTCGCTTTAAGCGAACTTTTGTGTTTTATGTGCCTTATGTGGCAATCCTTTGAATCTTATAGTTGCCACAAGAGGCACAAAAGCCACACAAAGACTTTTTAGATTCTTTGTTCTGTACATCTATGAGATTTTCGTAGATGTTGCGTGAATGTTAAGCGGCATTATTGAAGACCATATTTGGAAAATCCTCGTTGTAGAGATAAACAGCTGCGGCCATGAACGTGGCGCCTCGCAAAGTAAGCCTATAGCGCCTTGTTCTCGGTATTTTCGCAATGAGCCCATGAGCATGGAGCAAATGAATCAACCTTGTAACTCGAGCGCTTTGACGTTTTCGTTCAACGGGGTCTTGCCTTGCGGGGAGGTTGAGATAGCGGGCGATATCGTTGTTTCGAAATCCGTGAATAAAGTTTTCGCCACGAAGCGCGGCTGAGAATAATTGAAGGTCGTCCTTGCGCATTGGGTTTAGCCCTCTTATTTGACGCCCGTTTCTGGTGACAGGTACGCACAGTTGGTGAAGCGTTCTATAGGTTTTGGCGGGGTCGTCAATAACACTGAGCGCTTCGATATAAGCGTGATTGGCACTGTAACAGACTTCTGCGTAGCGATACAGGTTACTAACGCGCTTGGCCATGGGATACCAAGCCATAGTCCACAGACCACGACGCTTGCCTTCACGACGTACGCGAAACTCGTAAGGATGATTGATGACTGTTTCAATGCGCAGTACGCACCCGTGTTTGTCGTACATTTTTATCCAGTTCCCTTTCATCCGGTGTTTCACGCGGGCTCCTGGCCAACGCTTCTTCAATTCGTTCGCGACTTCGCCTTGGAAGTTCCCGTTGAGTTTCCGACCGAGAAAGGTCATTACATCCTCGGCGCTGAAGCACACGGTGGCGTGGCGCAGCAATTTCTCGTACAGGCACTTGAGTGAGGCACGGTCTTTGAACAAAATATCCGTGGCGTATTCCGCCTGGTCTATGACCCAATAATAATGCATGTCCTTGAGCAAGTCATTGAACAAAGGATTGATTTTTCTGGCAATGGCTTCAAGAATTCGTGGGAAGTTTGTTCGGACAAATTTATCAGCAAAGCGTTGGGCGCGTTTGCAATCCTCAATTTGTATAAAAGCATTTTCAACTTGAGTATACGCAATACCATGGCGCATCATCTTTCGGGAAAGCCATTCGTGGCCATTTATATAAATCTGAATGGTGAATGGAAACCAAGTCTGCAAGCGGACATGCATAAGACCAAATTCTTTGTCCATGTAGTAATAGTATAAGCAAAGGCAACGGGGACGACTGGCTGCAAGTCGCGGTTTTCCCGCCCCATATTTGAGTTTAAAACTATGGCATGCTTCCACAATTGAAAATACGCAGACCAGCCCTTGGGTAATACCATCGCGCAAAGCGATTTCACGCGCGCATTCTTCTTTGCGAATAGAAGAATATATGTATTGAAAAGGGCGGTTTGCGCTACGGGCCACATCTTGAGCATAGATTTTCAGACCTTCGGAGCAAGTGGAAGCAAAACGTTTAAAGTCCTTAAACAAAATTCCGTGTCTGTTCAGAAAGCCTTCCATGCCTTCCGGAGAACTGACGGGCAGGTAGCCCTTGAACATAATCCGATCAAAACAGGAGATTATTCCCGTAATCTTATCCTGATGCTTTATAATGAATCGTTCCATTGCGTTTCCTTTCCACGGGTTGATTTTTGGGTTAAAATACTTCTACGTGGATTGGAAACGCTTTGTCAAATTAAAAAATGGTTGCGGCTGTGCCGCCTTAGGACAGACTTGAGATTAACACCCGCATAGAATAATGCTTTTCATCGCTAATTTTCCATTTCCGAGGTTGAGGTCCCCTTGTTTTATTGACGTGTCTGTCCAAGTTAGCGTAGCGAGAATTCAAGTTGCTCGGGTAACGGAACAACTGGTGGCGTATTCATAGGGTCGTTAA
>JAKLHG010000369.1 GCA_022710255.1 Candidatus Hydrogenedentota bacterium | reverse complement strand
TTCAGATGTTTTGCAATCAGATCGCCATTTTAGAAAAGCCGTAGACAAAACCTGATTGTATGAGTGTGTTTTTCCCGGCTGATATTGACACGTGAAACAGCTTTATCATCGTGTCGGGAAAACAAATTCATAGGGCCATAAGGCCGCGTCGTGGTTGGATTCCGTTTGTTTTAAGACTTTGTAATACTATATGCTTCACCCCGGTAAGGTGTGGCGTACCTACAAAAAGAAACCTATTCGAAACAGGCAAAAAGGAAACCAAGAATCATGGGCGTATTAACCGAGATGGTAAAAGACTATTTTGAAGCGAATGACTGGACTTATGAATGCAGTCCGACGGAAGAGGGACTGTTTCTGGCGGAGATCGGAACGGAAAATACAGAATTTGATGTTGTAATCCATGCGGATGATGATATAAACCAGATCACTTGTTTTTGTATACATCAGGATACGGTTCCTGAAGAAAAACTGAACGCTGTGGCCGAATATATGATACGCGTCAATTTCAGTAATGTGCTCATTGCTTATGACATGGATTTTGACGACGGTGAAGTACGCATGCGCGCAAGTATGAATCTCGCGGATATGAAACCCACCCCCGATATGCTTGATACCCTGATACAGAGCACCATTTCGTTGGCGGACATTTACTATCCCGGTTTGATAGCGGTAATGGAGGAGGAATCCAGCCCGGAAGAGGCTCTTAATGAATGTATCAGTAAGATGGGAGATATGGTTGCCGAAGACGAGGAGTAAGATTTCGTTGTTTGTGCAAACATACCTCGGAAGGCGTTTATTTGGCACCTGTTCTATCTGTTTCTTTGCATGTGCTTCCATCCCCTTTGCAACACATTAAGGTTCCATCAGTGCCCGTTACGGGCCCTTTGCATCCCTGCTTTCTGAATCCAAGGCGCTTGCCGGCCAGAAGATGCGCGACCGTCCACAGTATCAACACGCATGACAGGAATATGAAGGCAGTCGCTATGGTGAGTACTACGGAGTACATGAGTTCCGGAACCTGTTTCAGGTCAAAGATACGGCGTGGACATCCATTTCCGTTCAATGAAATCCAATGCGCCACACAATAGTATTTATAGAATATCATCTTTCCGCTGGCAAAGAAAAAGAAAACTTTATAAAGGTGCTGTCGGGCGCAGAGGGATTCGTACGTAAACAGGGAGTAACAGGAGACTGAGACGGAAATGCTGCGCCTGCAGCTGATGCGCAATCATGTAGTCCCGGATGTATCAGGACGCCAAAGCCCCTTGTCGTACAACGGCGGAACCTGTATGTATCGTTAATCTATTCAGTTTTCACATACGGAAATGTTTTTCACCCTGCCATTGGGGTTGGTTCTGAATACTACCGTCATGCCTGCCACGGCCGGGAGCGGTTGGTTCCGGATGCGGCGGTAATTGCGATATCGGCGTCTCTGGCGATTTGAAAATCAAACATGCCGACGCAGATAAAATCCGCCCCGTTATCAAAGGCATAGCTGAAACCCTTTTCTGGTGGGATCGCGCCAGCGGCAAGTACCTTAAATGCTATCCATGGTTTTTTGACCCCCTTCATGTATTCAATCGTAGTGGCAGGGTCAACACACCAGAAATTGTCGTAAGGGTTTCGGATTACTTCATCCGTCTGACCGGGCTTTCGTGCTGACCAGTATTCTTCGGAATGCAGTGTTTTTACATAGAAGTCCGGACTGATGCCGGCTTCTTCGCAGGCTGTGATTACCTTCAATGAATGACCACCAACGCCTGCAGGTAAACCACAAGCCTGAATGAAGTGTACTGTTTCGGCCACAAGTTCCAAGTCGCCATCCGCCACCAGTCTGTCCCCGACGGCCCCTTGTATATAGGCCATAGTTGCTCCGTTGTCTACGGCTGATTGCACACCGGTTTTGTAATCTCCAGGTTCGGGGTGCACTTCCGATATCCACTGGATTTTGCCGCCCTTTTCGTTCCAGTAGCGGTTAATGATATCACCGGATACAGGGTTAGTGAGAATCGTGTTGATTCCATATTGTTCGCACAGGTGCAGTGTTTCCAAAATCTTATCGTCCGTATTGTAGGATTTGAATAACTGTGATACATATAGGAGGTCCCTGCTGTGCGCCCATCCGCCAATAAGATTGCCGCCGCAGATAAGACGGCTGATGGAAATATCTTTGATTTTACCTTTAGGCATGGGGGTTAATGCCAAATCGGGTAAACCGGGGTTTTCTCCAGACTGTCCCATATGGGAGAGCAAAATTTCTTCTTCCATTCCGAACGTGCCGGCAGCCGCAGCCGCTGCACCTTTCAAAAAAGTACGCCTGCCTATTTCGTTTTTCATAATGTTGGCTCCTTAAAAACAGGTTGAGGCTTGCGGCAACGTATTCCCGGGAAAGGATATTATCTCTGCTATTGTATTATGAACAACTATCCCTGCCCTGGTGCAGGGTTTACTTTTCTTTCCTGTCCCGAAGTGCCTGCGCGTATTCCAATTCACGTATACGTGTGCGGATGTCCTCCAGCAACTGCCGGTTAACGCCGATAAGATCCGCGATAAGGCCTGTGATGACCAGGGCCATGCCGCCTCCAAGCATCAGGGCACTGAACAACAGAGACTGAATATGTCCCCTGCCCTCTCCAATGGAAAAGAAATACAGGAAGCGGACCGTTGGTAAGGTGCCGATGAAGAAAATAATGACGCCCGGGATGGCGAAAAAACGGAAGGGCCGGTAAGTCATAAAAATCCGGGTAACGGTAAACAAGGATCGGCGGATATATCCGGGGATGCTGTGGATCAGCCGTGAGGGGCGCAAATCCCTGTTTGTGCGTATGGGCACCGATATGATAGGGATATTCTTTCGGCCAGCCTGGATAATGGTTTCCAGGGTGTAGGTATAGCTATCAAAAACGTTGATTCTCAGAGCGGCTTCGCGGCTCATGGCGCGAAAACCGCTTGGCGCGTCCGCAATTTGCGTGCCGCTGGCCATGCGCACCACCTTGGAACCAATCTTCTGCAACAGTTTCTTGGTAAGAGACCAGTGCTTGATATTTGCTATGGGACGTGCGCCCACCACGATTTCCGCTTCTCCGCGCAGAATGGGCTTGATGAGAGTCTCGATATCATCCGCATTATACTGATTGTCGGCGTCCGTATTAACAATGATATCCGCCCCGTGCTGGATACAGGCATCAAGTCCGCACATGAACGCCTTTGCGAGGCCGCGGTTTCTGCGGACGCTGACGACCTTGTGTACCCCGTGTTCCCTTGCCACTTTTACCGTCTTATCCGTGGACCCGTCGTCAATGATGAGATATTCAATAAGGTCGATCCCCTCAATTTCCCGAGGCAAGGCGTCCAGGGTAATGCCGATGGTTGCCTCTTCATTAAAGCACGGGATTTGTATGATCAGTTTCATAATGTCCTTTTGTACCGCAGGAATACCGACCATGAACTTACTTCTTGTATTTTACTCTAACAAGGGTGGGAAAGCCAGTCCTTCAGGTTTTATACCGTCTGGGGTCGATATCGTATCTGTTCACCCGTAGCCCCATCAGGCGTTCGCTGATGCCGAGTTGGCGCGCCGCTTTGGCCTTGTTGCCCCGGGCATCCTTCAATGCTTCGATCAGCATCTCCCGCTCAACGCGGGCCAATGTTTCTTCCAGCGTTCCCTTGATAATGGTATTGGATGCCTCCGAGGTTTGTAGCGTGGGCGGCAGGTGGTGTCCGTGTACGACGTCATCGTTGGTAAGCAGGACGGCGCGCTCAATGCAGTTTTCCAGTTCCCGCACATTGCCGGGCCAGTGATAACTCATGAGCATATCAATGGCGGGCGTGGATATGCGGCGCACATATTTGTTGTTCTCGCGGCCATGCTTCTCCACAAAGAAATTGGCCAGTTCCAGAATATCTGTGCGCCGCTCACGAAGGGGCGGCACCACCACAGGAAAAACATTGAGCCGGTAATAGAGGTCGGGCCGGAATTTTTCGGAGCGCATCAGCGCCTCCAGGTCGCGGTTCGTGGCGGCGATCACACGGACGTTTACCTTGATGGTTTCATTGCCTCCAACACGTTCGAACTCGCGTTCCTGCAATACCCGTAACAATCGTATTTGTACCTGAGGGGATATATCCCCGATTTCATCAAGGAAAATAGTGCCCTGGTGCGCAAGTTCGAAGCGGCCTTTACGTTCGCTGGCCGCACCGGTGAAGGCCCCCTTTTCATGGCCGAAGAGTTCGCTTTCGATGATACCTTCCGGAAGGGCGGCACAATTCACACGAATGAAAGGTTTTGCGGCACGGTCACTGTTATAATGGATGGACTGGGCAACCAGCTCCTTGCCCACGCCGCTTTCTCCCCGGATAAGCACGGTCGTATCGCCTTTAGCCACTTTTGAGATCAGGTCGAAAACGGATTGGATGGCTTTAGAATGCCCGATAATATTAGCCGGCTGAAATTTCTTGCGCAACGCCTCCTGCAACCGGCTGTTTTCCTCCAGCAGTTTGTCATATTCTTCCTGTTGACATTGG
>JAKLHG010000368.1 GCA_022710255.1 Candidatus Hydrogenedentota bacterium | reverse complement strand
TATGGATCATCTTGACGCCGACCACGCCGTAGTATTCGGCCCACAGCTGCCCGGCCACCCGCTTGGACGTGAAATTGCCGACGAGCAGTTCCCCCGGATAGATGTGGATGCTTTTGTGGCGCAGCACATAGTCAAGACATTCCGCCCGATGGATCGGGGTCGGTTTGTTAAAGCCGTGCTTCTTGTAATAGGCGGTCTTCAGCCGGCACGCCTCGATGCACAGGGCCCTGCCGCTGTTCATGATGTCGTGTTGGACTTGTGTAACCCGGGGCGTAAATTCGGCTTTATGTCTGGGAGCGTCCCGGTCCGGGTATTCCGCGTTGATGTTGTAGCGCGCGAACAGTTTCAGGCCCTGTTCCACCGCAGCCTCGGCCTGTTCCGGCGTGATATTCAGGGGCGCAATGTCCAGGCCCCACTGTTTCACCTTGTCTTCGTGGAAGCGGTGGTATTTCAGCAGTTCGATGGTGCTATGGCCGAGGGAACGCAAATAGTCCGCAGCCGCCTGTATGTGCTCTTCCTTGTCGTTGAACCCCGGAACCAGGACCATGCGGAACCTGATGTGGGGTTCCAGCGCCAGCAGCTTCCGCAGGTTGTCGCGAATCAACGCGCCGTCGCGCTGCGTCACTTTCTTGTGCAGGTCATCCCCGCCGACGATCTTGAGGTCCACCAGAAACAGATCGATCCAGGGCGCGGCCTTGCGGATGGTTTCCCAGGGCGCGTGCAGCGCTGTTTCCACGGCAACATGGAGGCGCCGCGCTTTGAGGGCTTGCAGCAGCCGGACCAGGCTGTCCGCGTCCTGCAGGAAGGGTTCGCCGCCGCTCAAGGTGACCCCGCCGTTGCTCGCGCCGTAATACTCCTTGTCCCGCAACAGTTCTTCCACGATATCATCCAGCGAGCGATGGCCGTCCGGGGCGGCGTCGTTCTGAAGCGGCTGCATCTCCGGATTCTGGCACCAGGCGCACCGCATGTTGCAGCCTTGGAAAAAGAGGGTGGTGCGAATCCCGGGGCCGTCATGCACGCAGGTGCGCTGTATCTTGAAGGGTTTCAGCGGTTGAAGGGTCTGCATCGTGAAGTTCTTCTGAGCCTTGTACCGGGGGAGCAAGAGCCGACCTGCCGGCATGCCCCTGCGATGTTTTATGGAACATCACCTGTAATGAGTTTATACCACAATGTAACCGGGAACTACGAATCTTTATTCCGCCTTCGGGTCATAAAGCCGTGAATTAAGATATTCCATAGGGTACACCAGAACGTCTTGCCCGTCTCTGCCGTCGGGGAGGACCGTGTTTCCGCTTGGTTTCAAACACATCCTTGACGATCAGCGGGAACATAATTGCGTATACTGACCTCAGAACTCCCAACCGGATTTAATTATTATAACCGGCTATGCCGGAGGAGAAAAGGCCATGTCCAAGGAAGAATCGAGATTCAGGGGCAGGGCGCGTGATTATTCCCGCTATCGCCCCGGTTACCCCGTTGAACTTGCGACCCATCTCGAACGGGTAGGTTTATTGCCCGCCTACGGGGTGGTGGCGGATGTCGCCGCCGGGACGGGGAAACTTTCGGCGCTGTTCCTGGACCGGGGCCATGTGGTGTATGGCGTGGAGCCAAACGGGGAGATGCGGGCTGCGGCGGAACGGGCGTTTTTGGGGCGGGAAAACTTCCACAGCGTGAACGGGACGGCGGAGGCGACCGGATTGCCGGCGGGAAGTGTGGATTTGGTGACCGTGGGCCAGGCCCTCCACTGGTTTGATCTTAAACTGGCACGAGAAGAGTTTTTGCGTGTTCTGCGCCCGGCCGGCGCTGTGGCGGTGGTGTGGAATGAGCGGGAGGAGGCCGAAGGCTTCGGTGCGGCGTATCAGCGGATTGTGGACACGTACAAGCGGGAGCGGCGCCCGGTTTCCTGCAAGAGCATAACCCCCGGCATGCTCAACGCGTTTTTCGCGCCGGAACCGCCCGGATGGCTGCGTGTTCGCCAGGGTTGCCACTATACCCTTGAGGGTATCATCGGACGCATGCGCTCGTCGAGTTACATGCCCTATGAGCCGGATGAGGCGCATGATATGATTGCGGCATTGGAAAAGGCTTTTGACGCCCACGCCGTCAACGGCCAGGTCGAATTAGAGTATCAGGCTGTCATGTGTTATGGGAGGTTCAGGGCGGTGGAAGCGACAGTACAAGCCTGACCGGGTCGCACGGATTGGACTGCCGGGTTGTGGATTCAACATCTTCCGTACAGGACATCGTGCAGCAATCTGAAGGCATGATCAGAAACGGGATGTCAACAAGTGCCGGATTCCGGTTATAGATCAAGTATGGGCAAAAATGGTCACGCGCAGGGAGAGAAAAGTTGAGACCATGAACAGGGTATAGCATAATAGGGGATGGTGGTGTCTGATCAGGCACATAGTCTGGGTGCACTCGAAGTATTCTCAGGAAGGAGAAACTGAAATGGGATATCTTATTCAAGAGGAACGCGATATACGGCTCGCCAAGGTTCAGGAAATCCTGAAGGATAAAAATCTGGACCTGGCGCTGGTGTATTACGATGAATTCAACATCGGCAACGGGTGGTATCTTACGGGCTGGTGCCCCCAGTTTGAAAGCGGGGCGGTCCTGCTCCTGAAAGACGGCGGGGCCTTGTTGCTGGGCGGTCCCGAGAGCGAACCTTTCGCGAAGCAGGACAGCGCCATTACGGAAACCCGCAATTTCCCGGTGTTCATGGTTCCTGACGAGGAGTATCCGAACGCCACCATCACGGATTTCCCGTCGTTGTTTAAGGAACTGACGGATCGGCTGGGCAACGTCCGGCGCGCGGGGCTGGTCGGCGGCGGGCGCATGCCGGCCGATTGCTACCGGCAAATCTGCGAGGGGTTTAAGGGGGTTGAAATCGTGGACATAACGGAGCCCTTCGTATCGCTCCGTTATGACAAGTCGGCGTGGGAACGCGGACAGATTCGCGCGGCATTCGGCCTTGCCGACGCCTGCTATGACGCAATGGCGGCGAAAATCGCGCCCGGTGTCATGGAAATAGAGGTGGCGGCTGCGGGGGAGTATGCCGCGCGCAGCCGGGGCGCGACCGGTTTCGGCTTCAGCGCGATAGTGGGTTCCGGGGCGCGCGCGAACGCCGTGGTGCCCACCGCAACCACCAAGCGTCTGGAACCCGGGGAACTGGTGATGATCGGCCTGGCGCCCAAGGTTAACGGATACGCCGGCGTTATGGGCCATTCGCTGCCGGTGTCCGGAGCGTACACCGCCTCGCAGCGGGAGATGCTCAATCACCTTACGGAAGTGTTTCGTCTGACCCGGGCGCAGTTGGCGCCGGGGCGCGCGGGATTCGAGATTGACGCGCCCGGACGCGCCTATTTTGAGAAGCACGGCTTGCTTAAGTACCTGGTATGCCCATTTGCGCACACGATAGGGCTGCATGAAGCGGAAGCGCCCTTTTTCGGCCCCAACAGCAAAGACATTTTAAAACCGGGCATGACCGTCTGCGTGGATGTGAGTTTCTTCGGGCATCCCGAATGGCACGGCGCGCGGATTGAAACGGGCTTCGAAATCACGGAAAGCGGTGCCGTGCCTTTCAGTCCGAAAATGGAGGCGCTGTTGTCGTAATCGGGAAGGCCGCGACGGTTTGGCATGGCGTTTTTCGTCTCCCTTAAACGATGAAACAGGACGAATTGTGCGGCATATAGGACTTATAGAACCTGTAGGTCCTATAGGAATATTATAAGGTCCAAACGCGTCTTATTCCCGAGGTCTATCAGCCCGTCATTGCGAGCATAGCGAAGCAATCTCAGCATGCCATAATCTCTTTGCTGATGAGATTGCTTCGCTGCGCTCGCAACGACAAGAATCCTTATGATGCTGCTCTTTAACGTAAAATAAAGTGTTTCCTGGCAAGGCCACAACAAAAATGGATAAGGAAAATGTTGGCATTACTGAAAGCCCATGATCCTGACCTGATTGAAATAAAATCCGGTTGCGGCAGTGTTCTTATTCCCCCTGCGATGGGCGGGCGTATTTTCTGCCAGATGGAGGGCGAACTGATCCACAGGCTGGATGCGGACGCGTTGCGGCACCCGTCGGATACGGACTATGACAACCTCGGCGGCAATTCCCTGTGGCCCGCCCCGGAAGGCGGCCCCTTCGCGTTCAACTATCCGCCGGAAAGTGACCGTTGGTATGTTCAGGACGGTATCGCAAAAACAGTTCCCCGGGTAACCCTTTCCGACGGCGGCGCCTGTGTGGATAAGCGGATTCTGTTGCTCAATCGCAAAGGCGTGCAGGTGGATGTGAATTACCGGAGAATGGTTTCTTCGCCGGGCGCGGTGTCGGGCCTGGACGGGTATGCACTCAAGTGGGTGTGTTATCACACGGAAGATAGCTTCGCGCCGAACGGAAACTACAGGGAGCAAGAAGTCCTGTTCGCCCCCTGGTCGCTCGAACAGTTCCCCGGTGCTGACGGTATTGTGGCGTTTGCCGGCGCGGACCATACCGATGACATCGTCAACAGTGATTTTTACGGC
>JAKLHG010000367.1 GCA_022710255.1 Candidatus Hydrogenedentota bacterium | reverse complement strand
GATCCATCCTCGCGTCTGACGTCCCGGGTCATATGTACGTTGGCGGTGCGCATACCGGCAGTTTCCGCAACATACCGCAGCCCGCGGTACTGCGTGTCAGATTCGATGAGGCCTTTGGTGCCGAAAAGGCGGCTTTCCTGATTCACAGGCCCCTCGAAACCGTCCGGGAGAATCCAGTTATTGTGGAAGTCAATGCTCATCCCGTTATCAAACTGCACTTTGACTTGCACGGCGTCAAAAGCGTCCATTCCGTACTCTTCCTTTAGTTTTTTCTTCTGACCCACGGCATGAAGCGACACCGGTTTAACCTTGAAATTGGCAATGAACAAATCCGTCCAATGACACCCAACGTAACTGAAAGGATCACTCTTTTCCGCCCAGGCACGAAAAACCTGGGTCGACACGGAAAGGGGTTCTTCCAGAACAGCGGTGCCATAGAGCGGCACGCCGATCTGTTTCGAAATATCATCGCGAATGCGCAGATGGTCGGGGTCGTAGCGCTTGTGCATGTCCACCCCCACCAGGCGGCAGCTGCGCTCTGAAGCCTCGATGATAGCATCGGCTTCGCGCCCGTCAAGCGCCATGGGTTTCTCTGTAATCACATGGACACCCGCCCGCAACGCAGCAAGAATAGGCGGGGTATGCAGGTGATCGGGGGTGGCAACCGCCAGGATGTCCAAGTCGGGATAATCCCTTACAATATTTTGCCAGGGAGTCTCTCCGTGATAAACGGCGAAATCCATTCCCAGCTTCCCAAATTCATCACGGCGTGCCCGGCAGGTAGTCTCGCTGCGCGTGCCCAAAGCGACAAACCGAATGCTTATGCCTTCCAACGCTTCGGCCAGAAAATCCAGCCCGAGGCGGCCCAACCAGGGAATCAATCCATACTTTTCCAACTGGCAGTAGGCGCGCAAATGGACGTCCCCGCCGAACATACCCGCACCGACCAGTGCTATTTTCAGTTCTTTTTTCATATGCCCGCCTTCTCTAGTGCCAAAGAGGAACAACATTGATTTTAGGCTTCATTGAAGCCAATGATTAAGAATATCACAGCGTCGCCGCTGCCGTAAAATGCATCCGAAATAGTGTCTGAACCGCTGCAATCCTTTTCACAGACAAACCATCACGCACCGTCTTGGACGGTACGTCAAGCCATCTTCCGCCTGAAAGGCCGTTGACGCCGGGACCGTAAAACAGGTATGATTTTGACAGTGAAGCAAAAATTTCCCGAAACAGACACAGGGGCATGCGCCATGATAGACAGTAAACTCGTAAAAGCGCTCCGATTGGAGTATCACCCGGTTGCTACGGTTTGGACGGATATCAAGCCCGTCCCGGCCATTGAATTCGGCACCCATAAATTCGGATGCGTTATGTTTCATTTGGTGGCGGCGGCCAAGGGCCGCACGGCAGTTATCAGCCGGGACACCTATGGCTGCCCGGGCGCCGGTGTCGGCCTTGGGTTTGGCAACCGCTACCTGGACTTTCCGGGCGGTTGCGAATCCTTTTACCGCTTCCTGTCCTCGGGTTGCGGGGAGGACCCGGTGGGCAGACAAATCGCCGAAGGAATCGCCGCGTCAGGCAACCGGGATATGGCGGATGAATTTTTATATGGGGAACGCTATGTCAAAAACGCGGATGCCACCAAACGTTTTGTGGATGCACTTCCAATTCAAGATATTCCGGCAAAATACGTGGTACTGCGTCCCATGATGGAACACGACCTGAACAGCGATGAGGTGCGAGTGATCACCTTGCTGGTCACCCCGGACCAGCTGTCAGCCCTGGTTGTAATGGCCAACCACGAACATCCGGAACGGGAGAATGTGGGTATTCCCTATGCTGCGGGATGTCAGGTCATGGGCATACTCATGTACCGTGAGCAGGAAAAGGACCACCCTCGCGCCCTGATAGGTTTGACCGATCTCTCCGCCAGAAAAAATGTGCAACGCAGTCTGGGCAAAAACATGATGACCTTTTCCATGACGCCAGCCATGTTCCAGTCAATGGAGGCAAATGTGGAGGGCAGTTTCTTTCATCGCCACACGTGGGCATCGTTATAAAACGATCCCAGCCATCCCAATCATTAAGGCTTTGGACGACAGCTAGGCATGGGACCCATAATGCCTTCATAAAACGCCCGGATCCGGTCGAAATCGGCATGCATATCTCCTGTGGTGAAGATGGGTTCTCCGCAGCCGAAGAATTTTTTGCTGTAGTCAATGAACCAAGGCCAAACCGGCACGCCCGCGGCATGGGCGATCGCATAAAACCCCGTTTTCCAATAAGCCACCTCCTTGCGTGTTCCTTCGGGCGGTATAACCAAGTACAGTCTATCCCTGCTTGAAAAGGCATCAACCATTTGCCCCACCATGCCGCCGGGTTTGGTCCGGTCAACCGGCACGCCCCCCAGCGCCTTCCAGAGGGTCCCCGCCGGAAACCAAAAATGGCTTTTTTTCATCATGAACCAGATAGGGATCCGCAACGCCCACGCCCCCAGCAAGGTGTAAAACAGGTCCCAATTGGTCGTATGGGGGACGGCGGTAAGCACGGCCTTGGGGCAGGAGAATTGGCGTCCTACGACTGTCCAGCCGAGCCGGCGCAATAGCCATGCGGCGAATGGACCGCTGATTTTCTGCAGAAAGGAGGAATGTTCGACAAAATCCGACATGATACAAGCCTATTTCTTTAGGAGTAGATGTTGTCCCCTTTCACAAGAAATACCACACCGCAATCCAGTAAGCCCCCCCCTACTTGCAGCCGTACGATGAGATGGAATCCTTTATGTTCTTGAAAAATCATCCGCATGATGGGACATAAATTTCCGCATGCGTTTCATGGCATTCCGTTCAATCTGGCGAATACGCTCTCGGGTAAGGTCAAAATGTTTTCCTGTCTCTTCAAGCGTATGAGGACAACCGTCATCCAGTCCATAACGGAACCGCATAATGGCGGTTTCCCGTTCGTTCAGGAGACTCATCAGCGCCTCCACTTCCTGGTCTCGCTCGAACTGCTTCATCCCCGGGTCAACACTGGGGACCTCGGGCGAATCCGCACCTTCCGTAAAGTCCATGATGTCTGTAGACTGCAAGTTTTCCAGGGGAGACACCGTCTCCGCAAAGAGCTCTATACGCTTTAAATCAGCGACTTTAATCTGCATGGCCCTGGCCATTTCCGCGTTGGTGGGTTTTCTTCCATGCTTGATATAGAGTTCTTCGGAAATGCGTTTATATTTTGCCAAATTGTCCGTAATATATACCGGGATTCGAACCGTCCGACCCTGGTTGGAAAGAGAACGGGTGACCGCCTGGCGCACCCACCACGTCGCATAGGTGGAGAATTTACAGCCGCGATTCGGGTCGAAACGCTCCACGGCTTTCATAATACCCAGATTGCCTTCTTCTATCAGGTCGAGCAGGGGGAGCCCATAGTAGAGGTACTTCTTGGCTATACTCACCACCAGACGCAAATTGGAAACAATTAGAATGCGGCGTGCCGCCAAGTCGCCTTTCTTGGCAAGTCTTGCCAGACGCAATTCTTCCGAGGCCGACAGCAGCGGTATTTTGGATATTTCACTAAGATAAATACTTAGGCTTTTGTCTTTGACATCATACATAGCATGGTTATTTCATGGTGACTGCCACACAACATACCCTGTGCAAGTATAATAAATCATCTTCACAGGTTCTTACAAACGGGAGACAAAGAAAGGTCAACCCTCTGGATTGTTTGTCGTCTTGTTGGATGTCTTTGCATGAGGAAGTTAAAAAGAATATACTAGTCTTCTGCTTGGATATGGGCTTTCTGAAAGCCGGTTACATCGAACAACGACTGCCGAACCGAGGAATACCCCCAATCTGGATAAGTACCGTCTATACCCGTTTGTTATCAGGCATGGCCGTACAACTACAAGCGAACAGGAACACCTATGAATACCCAAAATCGTGCGGAGATTGCCTGTCGCCTGGTTGCGCTCTTGTCAGTATTCGCCGTAAGTACCTCACCCGCAAGCGCGAACGAACTGGCTGAAGAGGGGTTTTCCCTGCTTAACCACTCTTTGATGCACTATGCCCAGTCCAAAACGGTATACGAAGGGGAAGGGGTGGATGATTGCCATCCGGACCTCACCCCCCCTGTTCTGGAGTATGGTGAAATGACTATCGTGCTTAATCAGTCCGGCACCAATAATTCATTGTGCCTGGCAGGTGGCGACCAGCAGTTATCACTTTTTGAAATGCTTTATAACTATGGTGCCATTCTCAATTTATACGACAATTGTGATGCGTATTCTCTGCTGGATATTGAAATCGATCAATGCAGTTTTGATTGTGATGATTTAGACGGAACTTCGATAGGAATAACGGTCACAGATACATCAAACAATAGCAGTCATTGGACGATTGATGTAAAGGTAAAGGATAGTTTCAAAGTATGCCATCAAGGCGAAGACGAGGGTGAGGGTGAAGGTGAGGACGAAGGTGAAGGCGAGGGTGAGGGTGAAAGTGAAGGTGAAGGCGAGGATGAAGGCG
>JAKLHG010000366.1 GCA_022710255.1 Candidatus Hydrogenedentota bacterium | reverse complement strand
GGAGGTGCCCATCACGTGGAACTGGCCGCTGGCGGTTGACATGGCCGCCGCCATCAGGGTGACAAAGAAGATGTCACTCATCCAGAATGGCATGAAACGTTTCAGAAATTCAGGTATGATTTGCTCGATGTCTTTGTTGGCCGCAAAGAAGGCGATTTGACCGCTTTCATTGAAAAAATAGACATTGGAAAGGGCGCCCACCGTAAACGCGGTACCGGTCATCAGGAGAATGAATACACCGCCCACCATCACCGCACGATTCAGTTCCATGTTGCTCTTGACCGTCATGAAACGCACCGCCAGCTGGGGTTGGGCCAACACACCGATACCGACCCCCATGACCAGGGTGGATATGACTATCCACCAGAACCGCGAGCCGAACTCGGGCATGCTGGTCCAGCCCTGATGGCCCGCCTTGCCGAAAACCGACACCGCTTCCGGCGCCAGGGCGGTCAACTGTTCATGCGCCGATTGTATGCCGCCCAGCTTGTAATAGGACAGAAAAAGGATTGCCGCCATGCCGACCAGCATAATGCCGCCTTGGGCGGCATCCGTGTACATGACGCCTTTCAGGCCGCCCATGATGACATAAAGCGCCACGATGGCACTGAAAAACAGCAAGGCCGCCTCATAGCTGATGCTCAGACGCACCTCGATAAACTTCGCCGCGCCCATGAGTACCACGCTGGTATACAGCGGCATGAAAATGATGATGACCAGCGCGGAAAACAGGCCGAGAAACTTCGAATCGAAACGCCGACCAACCAGTTCCGGGAAGGTGTGCGCATTCAGGCGGTGACCCATGGCGCGTGTCCGTTTTCCAAGAAATACAAACGCGATGAATATGCCCACGGAAATATTCAGCACTGTCAGCCATAATACACTCATGCCGAACATTCCGGCTGCGCCCCCGAAACCCACAATGGCCGAGGTGCTGATAAAGGTCGCTCCATACGACAATGCCATAACCACGGGATGCGCATTCCGCCCCGCCACCATGTAGTCTGTGGCTGTCTTTGTATTCTTATAGCCCAGATAGCCCAGGTACCCTGTGATAAAAAGATATACCATGGTGATAACGAATAAAAATAGTGTTCCTTCCATAATATGCCTTCCCATTCTTCAGTTGTTGTGTTTCCAGAAAACCCGAAATTGAGCGCTTATAATTCTTCCGACAACTTGTCTTCCTCTTTCGCCCAGGTCACGTCTTCGGGCGTAATTTCGCCTCCGTTCCTGTTCCAGTTTATCAATCCATACAACACGCAGAGCACGGCACTGCCAATACAAAGCACATAAGCCAAAAATACCCAAAAATCTGCGATGCCTAAGTACATTACATCTCCCTCCATGGCATGAACGCCTGATGAAACTTTTGGAATACCGATCAATGCATCCCTTTATCGTTGAAAATAAGAATACACTAAAACAACCAGGAAATCAAAATACCACTAAGATAACTGTACGTGTGTTTTCATGGGACACGAAAACAGGGAAACCTATTCAGGCATTGTTTTAAATGGAATGTTATTTTTCATGTTTAATTAACGGTAAGTATTCACGCTACGTCTGACATTTCAAGCGGAAGAAACGTGGCAGATTATTCTCCACGTGTTGTCGTAGTAATGAGTAGATAGACCACATAAAAACACAAACCCATGTTATCCCATTTTTTGTGATATGGCACGCATCAGGAAAAGGACCGAAATTCTGAACTCTGGTAAACGATATATTCGTCACCTTCTGCATTTCATCTGAGTTGGAGGAAATACGTGTGTTGGTGTATAGATGTGGGCTATGTCTGATTTGCCTACAGGTTTGGCTCACTTCCAATCGCGATGTATTTAAATTTTCTTTGGAAATGTGATATACTGGTCAATGGTGAAGTTTATTCGAGATAGGATATGATTTAACAAATTTTACGTCAGTTAAGTAACTTTCCTGTCCGGAAAAACGTTCCAATGCACGACCGGAAAGTGGTGGTTTCCTTTTCGTAATTGCCGGAATCGGTTCCCATAATTGGGAATTTTGTAACATTTTAGCCGAATAGAGGTAATGTTCATATTAACCTTTAAATGCTTCTCCTCGTCATTGCGAGCGAAGCGAAGCCATCTGAATTGTTGCTTAAACTTTGGCAAATGAGATTGCTTCGCTTCGCTCGCAATGACGGCAACGTACAGGTTATTTTAAATCCCAGTGTTACGCCATTCGGCTAAAATGTTGCAGAATTTTAAGGTTTGCCACTCCATTGATTCCATAACAAGACAATTTGCTCGGATACAAATGTGGCGGCCCAATGAAAAGATGAATGCGCATACAGGGTAGTCTGCAAAGAGAGATTGGCGTGTACAAAGCAAGGGTCGTGACAAGCCCCTGATAAATAAAGCCTTCCTGAAGGGACAAACTAAGCAGTATATTTTTCTGAATGTGGTCCGCGGGAAGCCCCGGACACGACGGTCAGAAGGGGCAGCAGATTTCATTTAGAGTCCTTCTTTTAATCTGCCGCGCACAATGCCAAACGCAAAATTCCCCGTATGTGCACTTTGGGTTTACTAGAGATTACCATGAATCCATTAAAATCATTTCAGAACACGGTGATACTGGTAATGATGGTTACAGCGCCGCCTTTCGGGTTGGCTTCCTGGTTTTTGTCATCCGTTTTCGCAAAGGGCTTCCTACTTGGCGTGGCGGCAGGTGGTTTTTGGTTCGCCGTTAAATTGACAGTGGGGAGGAAACTTATCGACAGGGGCGGGCACAGTATCTCCTTATTTTTTCTGGGCGGTTTTTTCCCCATGGTAATCTGGGCGGTTTCGCTTTATGCCGCCTATTTTTTGGATACGGCCAAGATGCATGGATGTTTCGGCGTTCTTGCAGGCTTGTTGCTGGTACAGGCTGTCATCATAGTGATTGGCATTACGGGATTGGACCTCCTTGGAAATGCTTCGATGAAGGTACCCTCTCCCGAAGATACGGGTGAAGTGCGGTTTTAATGGAAGAAATCGGTCACAGACTTGTTTGGCATTATATGCCTTTCACGGACATTGAATTGCCCTTTGGCGGCGTCAATGTGCTTACGGTCGCCAACACGATTCTGGCAATGCTGTTGTTATGGGGCGGTCTTCGCTGGGCAACGCGGCACCTGGAAAAAATTCCCGGACGGGTGCAAATGTTTTCTGAAATCATGCTGAACGTGTTCAGAGGGCTTCTTGAACCGTCACTGGGAACTCAGAACCGGAAACTTTTTCAACAAATATTGCTGTTTGTCTTGTCGCTTTTTTTGTTCATTGCCGCCTCAAACGCCATCGTACTCATTCCCGCGCCCTATGTCGAGGAGCCCACAGGCGACCTGAACTGTACGTTGGCCATGGCCGTGATAGTTTTTTTCTATTCCTTTTATCTGGGCTTGCGCGTGCGGGGCGTACGCGGTGTGCTGACTGAATTTTGCGGGCCCATGTGGCACCAGCCCGGTATTCCGGCCAAGATGTCAGCTTTATTCTTTTTCCCCATGCGTCTCGTGGAGGAGGTGTCCCGGGTGATTTCACTTTCGTGCCGTCTTTTCGGCAATGTTATTGGCACGGGGGTTGTAATCCTGATTTTTTCCAGCTTGACGTATCATTTGGTTATTCCAATCGGGTTGTACGGCCTTTTAGTGGTATTTGAAGCAGGCCTGCAGGCCTTTGTGTTTGCATCCCTGACCATCGTCTACATATCCACGGCGGTCAACCCGGAGTAGAAGACAAAAACCCAGAAACCACAGGAGAGAAGATGATGGACTTAAGTGTAATGACGGCCTTTGTACACAACCTATTAGCACAGACAACGCCTGCCGACGTACCGCAGGGCCTTACGGGCGAAGATATTAAAATAATCGGCGCTTGCTTTTGTGCCGCACTGGTCATGGGAGTTGCCGCGCTTGGTCCGGGCATTAGTGAAGGCTTTGCAGCGGCGAAAGCGGTGGAAGGCGTAGCGCGCAATCCGGAGGCGGCAGGGTCCATAACCCGCACCATGATTATCGGGCAGGCGGTGACGGAATCTGTGGCGATTTATTGCCTGCTGATAGCCCTGGTTATCTTGTTTATCATTATCTGAACTCCCCAAAGGCGGGCAATGCTGCGTGTGAGGATACCCCCGGTGTGATTACGGTAAACCTGACATTGATGGTCGAGGCTTTCTTCTTCCTGCTCTTCTTTGCGGTAACCAGGCGTATTGTCTGGCAGCCGTTGATGCAGTTGATGGAACAACGGCGGGAGACGTTTGAAAGCCGGCGGGCGGCTGCTGCGCAAAAAGAGGCCGATGCGCAGCAATTGAGTGAATCTTACCGTAATAAGCTGGAACGGACAACACAGCAGGCCATTCAAAAAAAGAACAATGCGGTGTACGCGGCGCATCAAGCCCGGCGTGCTCTTATTACAGGCCTCAAGGCCCGGGCCGACCTGGAAGTGCTGGAATACCGTACTTTGCTCCAGAATGAATTGGAGAAACATCGCAAGGCATTTCCCGAAATACTACCGGGCTTGATCGAAGTCATGGATTATCAGATCGAAAAA
>JAKLHG010000365.1 GCA_022710255.1 Candidatus Hydrogenedentota bacterium | reverse complement strand
CCGCTGAGCGCCGGCAGAATGCCGATGTTGATGTGGTAGCCGGAATTAAACACCAGGGCCGCCTCTGCCTGGTACAATGCGCGGAGCTGCTCTTCCAGGCGCGCATAGGGCAGGGTGTTGCCGGTCATCAGCCGCGAGGCGGTGCTGCAGTACAACAATGATGTGGTTCTGCTGGAAGACGGCCTTGCCCTGACCTACCGCGGCGGCGACACGATACAGACAAAATTGCTCGTGTCCCATTTCGGCCCGGCAGTCCTCAGCAATGGGGCGTTGTCCTATTCCCTCACCTTGGACAACGCCCCCGTAGCGGAAAAAACCCAGCCTGCACCCGAAGCGGCCCCGGGCTCGCTTACCCCCCTGGCGGACCTTACCGTCACCCTGCCGGCAGTGAACGCGCCTGCGCGCCTGACGCTAAACGCGCGGCTTGACGCCGGCGTTCTGTCCCGCACCAACACATGGACCACATGGGTATACCCGGCACACCCCCGCGCCGCGTCCGCACCGGTGTTCGCCTCCACCGAACTCCTGCCCTGGCTCGAAGCCTATGGCGCCAGCCCGTTGCCACAGGAAACGCCCTATCCCGCCCAGGCCGTCTATGTCAGTAACCTCTTGACCGCTGAGCTGCTGGACGCTGTCCTTGCCGGGGCATCGGTGGTGCTGTATAAACCCTGGGGCTTTTTGCCCGAAGCGCCCACCCGTTTCAAGAGCGCCTGGTGGAAGGGCAGCGAAAGCGACAACAATGCGGGCACCGTAGTCTATGACAGCCCTGTCACCCGTGCCATGGCGCCCGAAGGCTGGTGCGACGCATCCTGGTACCGCCTTCTGGAAAACAGCGACGGCTACCTGCTCGATGACCTGCCCGCACAACCGAACGTGCTCCTGCGGGGCATTGAGGTAGGCGGCGTCTGCCGCAACAAAGCCCTGCTCTTTCAGGCGGCAATCGGCGAGGGATGCCTGCTGGTCTGCGGGCTGAACCTGGATGCCGTGTTGGAAAATGGCGCCCCCTGTCCGGCGGCCCAATGGCTGACAGGACAGATTCTCGAATATGCGGGAAGTTACCCCGACCCTGGCAAGGCCTTCACCGAAGCCTTTCTCCGCGAACGCGCCGTCGAAACGCCCCGGCTCACCCCGCCTTTTGTCGAGGGGTTTGCCCGCCTGTTACGCAACGAGGGCGAAACCGCCAACTGGTTTACCTACCGGAAACAAAGCGACCGGGCTGAGACCCTGCGCCAAATGAAAGCGGGCGCTTCCGTAGAATGGGCAACGGCGCCCGTGCCGGACACCCTCTCTGGCGATTCCCTGACCTTGGTATTCGCGGGCGGCCTCGGCTGGACGTCCCAGCCCGCCACGGAAGGATTTTCGCTGTCCATCAACGGAACCGAGGCGCTCCGCTTCGATGTGACGAACAAGCGCGCGGTCTGGAAGGATGATTCCGGGCGTGTCGTATTAAGTTTCGTGGTGCGGCGGATGACTTCCGAAGATGCCGCCGGGCTCTTTTACCTGGGCGTGCCCGCTGAACGTGTCCAGCCGGGCCAGCCCCTAAAGATTACCGTAACCTCTCTGGGTTCTGACAGCCAGCGCTGGTTTGCCCTGCACCCCTATACGGAAGTTCTACATTCGAAGGGTAACGTTTGAATAGAAAAGGCATACGAGGCCGGGTATACGTAAAAATAAGGCGGTATTATCAGATGTCTTGATTTAGCGGTACTTTATTTCGAAGCGGCACCATTAACGAAAAGAAGTTGCTCACTGGATTTTACTACCCAGGTTGCAGGACTCACTACCGTCAATTGTTTTCGCTGCTGTTCACGGCCCCGGCGGCGGAGTGCTTCTCCCAATCAGGGTACCAGGGCAGGTTGGTTCTGGATCGGGCTATGCAGCCGCGCGTGGGGCCCAGGCCCCACACGCCGCGTTCAAGCTGTTCATAGACTTTCCAGTACGCATCGGCCTTGCTGAACCGTTCAGGCGTCCAGTCCGGCACCGCTATGACCGCATGATGCGCTTTCAGCAAGTCGAGTTTGAGTTCCCACTGCCGCTGCCGCCAGGGACGGTCCCCCGTTGACACCGTAAGGCGGGAAAGCGTCGAACCGCACGCCTCGGCATCCATACTGAAAGGGTTGCCCCATGCCCGCAGCCAAGCGGCCCACTCCGCGACTGTTGTGTCATCCGCCTTGAAAAACCGCCGGGCATACGCGGTAAGGACGCTGGAGGCATCCCGGTGCAGGCCGGAAGCCAATCCCGCCAGCAGCGCTTTGTTTACATCATCGAAAACGCCTTCCGAGTAGGCCATCAGCCCCGTGCATCCGTGGGCTTTCAAGGCATCCAGAGTATGCTGCAACCGTTCCGGAGCGGCCACCGGCCCAAACAGGCCGTAGATGTCTAGGGGTTGTGTCACGTCCGCGTATCCAATATGGACGAATGCCTGACGCTCGCTTCCGGCGGGCAGGGGCACATCGCTCACATCCGTCTCCCCGTACGGAATGTGCAGCGCAACGCTTTTGACCCATCCCGGCGCGTTCTGGTCGACCCAATCTGCGAACAGGCGGTGCTCTTCCCCGGACCACCACCAGCCGATGAACCGCATTTCGATTCCCGGGTGATATTTTAACGCGATTTCATGAATTTCACGGCAGAGTTTGGCAAAGGTAAGTATCCAGGGGCTGCAAGCCGCACACGCGCAGCCGCCGTAATCGTAGGGCGCGGGCCAAAGGGCATTCAACCGGACGCCGGAGGCGGCGAGATCGGCAAAGAGGTTCTCATAGTTGCGCAGAATAATTGCGCGCCCCTCCGGTATTGACGGGCAGACCAGTTGCCCGAAAATTCTGTCCGAGGTCGTCGCCGGCGCGGCGCCACATTGTTCCGCAAACACATGGTTCGGCGTGATGACCAGGTCACAGGGAAGTCCCAGGGATTGGGCGGAACGGAAGTTCGCCTTTTTCCGTTGCCACAAGGTACTGCCGAGCAGCATGTGGTTCTGTCCGGAGAAGAGGTCCGTGCAGTCCGCGGTGTCGTACCAGTCAGCGTAACGGTTGAATCCGTAGTCCTTGCACTCAGCCAGATAATCCCGCATTTCGTGTTCACCCATCACCTCGTAACTATTGCCGAAGTGCCCCGGCGCATAAAGAATCCGGTCCTGAAACGGGGCCGACTCCTGCCCGAAGGCGGGAATAACCATGAGACACGCAACAGCGAAAAGAATTCCAGTCGAAACAAGTATTCGGTTCATAAAGGTTCCTTTCAACGCAGCCGTTCCGGCCCCTTCGGGAAACACAATCAGCTTGCCTTGCACACAGGTGTGGGCCAACAGGGCGGCATTCACCGGCCTTGCGCGTTTCAACTCCCCGCTGCGTCACGGTTGATAAATGGTTTTGATTCGGGTTTGCGATAAGCGTCCCATCATCATCCGCCAGGGCGGACAGAAAAGTCAAATCCGTCGGCGACATCACGTTAATGTCGCCTGACCCACGCCGCCGTGTCGAAAGGCGCCCGGTGCACCTGAATCTTTTTTGTGAAACTTACAGTCCATACAAGTACGGCCATAGGCAAATCCGCGCGTTTAGACTGTTTATGGAGTACGCGCGGCCC
The DNA here is from genome assembly GCA_022710255.1 of Candidatus Hydrogenedentota bacterium. Lineage (GTDB taxonomy): Bacteria > Hydrogenedentota > Hydrogenedentia > Hydrogenedentales > CAITNO01 > JAAYBJ01. Next base: position 962 of record JAKLHG010000365.1, on the reverse strand, counting down.
GGCATCGTTTTCTTGCTATCAAAACGTCGCGGACCCGCCTGGCGCCCCGGCTTTCAGGCGCATTTTCTTTTGCGGTCCGGGACGCCTCTGTACCGCCGGAAACCTCTGCATAAGGAATGCCATGAAATCAATATTCCCCTTCATCATTATAGCGTATGCACTGTTTTTCCTGCCCTGGTTGCCCGCCCAGCCTACGGCAACCACTGAAATCGGGACTGAAACCCGGGTGCCCGAGGCGCAGAAGCCCGAAGTTGAAGCGATGAAAATCGTGCTGAACACGCACCCCGCCTCGGGAACCCTGTTTCCGGAATTGGATGCGCTGTATCCGAAGGAACTGGCCAATACACCCGGCGGTGCGGCCCTGCTCGCCTGGGCGCGGGAAGCGGCCGAGGAAACGGATATTCCCGAAACGACCTATTCGCTCTACCGCCTGTTCAAGGTCACCGGCGACCGGAATGCGTTTCAAGCCCCCTATTTCCGGAAGCGCTCCCTGCTCGCTCAGGAAGCGCTGGCCGTGCTGATTGGCAATGACCAGACACGCCTGGACCGGCTCAATGACCTTCTATGGAGCGTATGCGAGGAAACGTGGTGGGTACTTCCCGCCCACGAAAAAGGGGAAGACTTCATTGACCTCATGGCCGCGCAGACCGGGGCCTGGTTGTCCCAGATCGCGGTGTGCCTGGGCGAACGGCTCCCTGAAGAAATCCGGAACCGCATTCAGAGGGAAGTTGCCCGTCGCATTCTGGACCCCTATCTCCAGAAGGGCGAGATGTACTGGTGGAACCTGGGTTCGAACAATTGGACTGGTGTATGCTCCGGCGCTGTGGGACAGGCTTTTCTCCTGATGGAACCCGACCCGGACCGCCAGGCCCGGGGACTTACGCTGGTGGTAGAACAATTGAACCGCTTTATCGAGCATGGGTTCAATACGGACGGGGCCTGTCTGGAAGGCATCGGTTACT
>JAKLHG010000364.1 GCA_022710255.1 Candidatus Hydrogenedentota bacterium | reverse complement strand
ACGTAAGAACCGAGTTGTTGGCGTAAAGCCAATAAGGACAAGGAACGTAAAAGCGGCATCCTGCCGCTTTGCATCAAACCTGACATGCGGTCCGCAGTCACGATGGAAGCGGCAGGATGCCGCTTCTACGTTGCTGCCATTCCTTACGTGCGGATTTAGGACCATCCTACGATACTTCAAACTGCCTGCACAAGCCGGAACAGGAAATTGTGGACGCATGGTTCGGTCTGGTCGACAAATCATGTGAGTTTAAAACTGCCGGAAGCACTAAAAAATTGGACTATTCACCGCGCAAATCATGGGTAGGCTGCGTTTTGGGCTGCGTACAATATTGTACAGTTCAGACTCTGAATCCGCTCCCAGGCCAGGTGGTGGGAACTGTACCCTGTTTTTTCTGTTCTGTAGACCATGTCCGCAAAAAATCCGGGACAGCCACCGCCGCTGTTTAGGGAGTCGCATAATGTTCCTGACTTTTGCGTGCGCCGGAGGCAATCCCATTTTTTGCTCCGGCTTTTTTCAGGCGACTAGAGCCCTCCTCTGTTTGATTATCAGAAATCAAGTCTGCTATTATAAGACTGTCATATATAAAGCATTGGTATTATAGTAATAATAACAAGGGCATTGAGCCGAATGATGGGAATGCCCGATGACGGGGAGAATCTCTATGAACCGTGGTTCCCTGACCCGAAAAGTATATTCAGGCGTTTTGCTGTGCATGGGCGCAATTCTTTTGAATGCAGGATGTGCTCACAATCGTGATGTGGTGCGGCTGGAACCGATCATGCCGCCACCGGAACCGGCGATTATTGTGCAAGAAACGCCTGAACCGACTCCATTGCGTGAAGGCTATATTGTGCCCGTGGAACATCCCGACCTGCGTATCTCCTCCGATTATGGGGTGCGCCGCGGCGGGGGCAGGTTTCATAAAGGGATTGATTTGGACGTTCCCGAGGGCGTCGCGGTACTGGCTTCCCGTGATGGTGTAACCCAGTTTGCGGGCTGGGACGGCGCTTATGGGAAAATAGTCATCCTGGGCCATGAGGAAGGGTATGAGACCGCGTATGCGCATCTATGTGAATGCTATGTGAAAGAGAATGAAAAGGTGGAACAGGGCCAGATGATCGGCCGGGTCGGCTGCACGGGTAATGCCACCGGGTCCCACCTGCATTTTGAGTTGCGCCAGGACGGGCAGCCGGTCGACCCCAACACCTTTATGTCTCTCGCCGCCCGGTAACAGATTCCCGCCTTTCTTTTGCCTTCATGCTTCCGGCGTGAAAACCGCCTGCGGTTTTGTTGGACCATTGATGCAATAGTCCTGGTATGGCAGCCATCCCTTGTAGAGAATACTCCGATGCGGGTAGTGTCCGCGACCCGGTATTTAACTATGAAACGGAAGATACGAAAAAACGTGGCCGCTGTTTTTAAACGGAAATCCGGTCTTATCCGGGCGGCTGTTCTGTCGCTTGTTTTGGTATTGACAAGTGTCTTTCAGGGTTGCGCCCATCACCGTCAGAAGCCTCTCGCCCCTTTCCGGCCGGATGTCTCAAAGCAGATTCCAAGCATTTGGCCCGTGTCCCGACCGGGAACGCGGATAAGCTCGTGTTTCGGAGAGGAACGGTCGGGCGGCCGCATCCATAAAGGGTTGGATATCGCGGCGCCCCGGGGCACCCCGGTTGTCGTCACCGCGCCCGGCATCACTTCCTTCACGGGCACCCAGCGCGGCTATGGCAACATGGTGACGGTGGATCACTGCAACGGTTTCGAGACCATTTACGCGCATCTTGATGCGATATTGACGGTACGGGGCGCGCATCTGGAGCGGGGTGACGCCCTCGGCCATGTCGGTGCAACCGGCAACGCCACAGGGCCTCACCTGCACTATGAGATACGCCGGGAAGGGGTGCCGGTGGACCCGCAACGCTATTTGCCCTGACTCACGGGAAATGCACGTAACCATGCACTTTACGATATTGCAACAAGATATAACCACGGCGGCACGCACCGGCCGTCTGAGCCTGCCCCATGGCGTGGTGGAAACCCCGGTATTCATGCCGGTGGGCACCCAGGCCTCCGTAAAGGCGCTGGACAGCACTGATTTGTACCGGACAGGTGCGGAAATCATTCTGGGCAATACCTACCACCTGTACCTGCGGCCGGGAACGGCACTTATGGAAACCTTTGGCGGTATCCACCGTTTTATGGCCTGGGACCGGCCCGTATTAACCGATTCCGGAGGGTTTCAAATCTTCAGCCTCTCTTCGCTGAATAAAGTAAGCGAAGACGGCGTATTGTTTCAGAGTTCTCTGGACGGCACGCGCCATTTTTTCACCCCGGAAACGGCGATCGAGGTCCAGCGGAGCATCGGCGCCGACATTATCATGTGCCTGGACGAATGCACGGAATACCCGGCGGATTATGACCGGGCCGCCGCTTCCCAGGCTCTTACGGAGCGCTGGGCCCGGCGCTGCAAGGCGCAATGGGAGCGGCAGGACACGGAAGCGCAAAGTCTTTTTGCCATTGTGCAGGGCAGCGTCTATGAATCCCTGCGCCGGGAAAGCGCCCAGGCCATGGCCGCGCTGGACCTGCCGGGCTACGCCATCGGGGGAGTCAGCGTCGGCGAAAGCAAGGAGGAGATGGAGCGGGCAGTGGAATGGTCGACCGCGTTGCTGCCGCGCGACAAGCCGCGCTACCTCATGGGCGTGGGTGCGCCGGAGGACTTATTGAAAGCCATCTTCCACGGGGTGGACATGTTCGACTGCGTCATGCCTACGCGCAATGCGCGCCATGGGCGCCTGTTCACGCGCCATGGCCCCATCAACATCAAGAATGCGCGTTTTGCCCGGGACCCGGGCCCGATTGAAGGCAGCTGCCCCTGCCCCACGTGCGGCGCCTATTCCCGCGCCTACCTTCATCATTTGTTCCGGGCGCGGGAATTGTCCGTTCTCAGGCTGAATACTTTACATAACCTTTCCTTTATGATACAATTAACCGCCCAGGCGCGCCAGGCCATAGGGAGCGGCAATTATGCCGTCTTTATGAAGGACTTCCTGCAAACCTACCAGCCCGGTAGGGAAGCCTAGTGTTGCGGGAGGCGGGCCGATTCCGTACATCACGGATTCCGTGAATCAACCCTAAGGAGAATAGACTGTGTGGCATTTTCTACTTGCGCAAGCCCAGGTGCTTGCACAGGAAACAGGCCAGGATGGCGGCGCGCCCGCGCGCAATCCGCTTATGAGCATGCTTCCGATGATCGTTGCTTTTTTTGCGATTATGTACTTTCTGATGATCCGTCCCCAGCAAAAGCGGGAACGCCAGCGTAAAGACATGTTGTCCGCTCTGGCGAAAGGCGACAACGTAATTACGAGCGGCGGCATCTGCGGCAGCGTAGTCGGCCTGTCGGAAGAACGCGTCGTATTGCGGGTGGATGAAAATGTCACCATGGAATTTGTACGCGGCGCCATATCCCAGGTGCTTCCGAAAGAATCCAAGTAATCCTGTTTTCGTTACTGAGCCGCGTGGTGCGGCGAGATAAACGGTTCCCCCATGCCGGGGAAGGTGGAGTAGCGCATGTCCAAGCATTTGTACAGAACCCTTCTAATCTGGGCAACCATTGTGCTTGCCTTTGTCTATGTGTACCCGACGGTGGGCTGGATGCTGCTGTCGGAAGAATCGCGGGCGGAACGCCTGGCCAAATGGCAGGAAGAAGACGATGCGCTGGCCCGCCGCCGCACCGGGTACTGGGAGGAACTTTTCGTCGGCATCAAGCGCTGGGCGGAATGTGACCGTAACAAAGTGATCAATATGGGCCTTGACCTGCAGGGCGGCATCCATATGGTCATTGGTTTCGACATCAATGATTTGCCCGAAGATGTTCTGGCCGAATACCGGGAGAACAAGTTCTCTGACGCGGATATTGAACGCACCATCCAGCAGATTGTGCTGCGCCAAATCACCCTGCGCATCAATGAGTTTGAGGCGAAAGAACCTATTATCCAGACCCTGGGCAACAATCAGATTCAAATACAGCTGCCGGGCGAGAAGAACGTACAGCGTGCCAAGAACCTGATCACAAAAACCGCCCAGATGAATTTTCATATCGTGACCGGTCCGGACCAGGCGCGCCCCATCTACGAAAAGATACGGGACGCCTTCCCGGAAGAATTTCTGCCCTATGTGAAGACCTCCTCCCTGCGCGCGGATGTCCTGAACGTGACCCAGGAAAATTTTGACCGGGTGCGCCGCGTGCTCGATCAGGCGGCGGAACAGGGGGTTATTCCCGCAGACAAACTGGTCACGTTCAGCCAGACACCGAAACCCACAGACAAAAACCAGGATTATGAACTCTATGTTCTGGACAAGACGCCGATTGCAAGCGGCGCCGGCCTGACATCCGCCAACGCCCTTCAGGACCAGAGCAATCCCCCTTACTGGCAAATCCTTTTCAGTTTCAACTCGGCGTCCGCCGCCGATTTCGCCAAGGCCACCGGGGATAATATCGGCAAGCCCATGGCCATCGTACTGGACGGGGTGGTTGTTTCCGCCCCCACCATTCAGGAC
>JAKLHG010000363.1 GCA_022710255.1 Candidatus Hydrogenedentota bacterium | reverse complement strand
GCGGCAACTGTTTTGACCGCGCTGCCGGAACTCAAAATTTCAAACTGCGCGTTCGCGGTAACTGCCATCAGGGCGAACACAAGAGCAACAGTAAAAAACAGAACACGTGAAGCATGTGTGAAGGTGTTTGGAAAACGGGTGGACATGATCCCTCTCCTTGCCCAATTCGAGGCCTTACGGATTTCTGCAAAGGCGACACGACAAAACTACATATCCTGTCATGTATACTGGCATTCTCTTTCTATATAAGCGATAAGAAATAGTTAATAGTATCCATCTAAGAGTATACATTCAGTTGTGTTTTATTTCAACAAGAAAATTACCGCTCAAATTTCGTAATGTGACAAAAAAAGTTTTACTACGCACGTTTCAGTTTTTCCAACAAACAGAAATTGACAATATAAATGACCTCATTTCCCTTCAGACTGGAAATGAATATGTTTATCCTTCAACGGTCTCTCAAAAGCAATTTCTTCGTCCGACCGTACCTTATAGTACACTGAGAAGAATACCGATCCAGCCCTGGAAATGCCGTGAGGCTTTATGAACCTTGCAGGTGCACATGTGGACGGCGTCGTCGGATGTTTGTAGCCCCTTTTTCACCAAACTTGTCCAATGCGTCACGGTCGGGATATGATAAGGGCGTTTACGGGATACCGCATACGCTCGAATATCTTCGTACGCTCGGTTTCCTTCAGTAAAAACGGTGTTGACTGCCAAGGGGCCCATGAAGCCGCCTTATTATCGTGCAGTGTGTTTATATCACACGCTTTTTAGAAGGGAGCCGAATGTATCTCTCGTTTTTCTCTTCCGACACGGGGATTCCTGCCCGATGCGTTATTTTGACATGGTAAAATTATCCATAAAAAATATGATCGTTTCCTGCAAATGAAAAAAATACTGGAAAGAAATGCCCTTAAGATCGTGTTTCTTTTGGCATGGTGTATGATTCCGACGGCGCATGGCGAGGTTCATGACGGCAGTTCGGGTGCAAGGCGTCTTCTCCGCCTTATCGACAGCGCTTCGGACGAAGGACCTAAAGTATATAAAGGCAGGGAAACGTTGACTTATCGCCAGTCCATAACCGGCGCTGCTGATACTGAGCGGCATAGTGCCCTCCATGATTTCAGTGTTAAGACTACCGGGGACTATGTGCCGCCGCTTCAAATAGGCGTGTGGATAAAAGGGGGGCCCTTTACCCTGGGCGACGGCACGATTTACGTTGTGGAATTCTGGGCCACATGGTGTCCGCATTGCGCGAATGCGGTTTCCTATCTTACCGATATACAGCATACTTATGGCCCCCGCGGAGTGCAGGTCGTCGCCATCAGTTGGGAAGCGGTTGACACGGTGCGGAACTACGTGGAAGCGCGGGGTGACGCCATGGATTATGCGGTGGCAGTAGATAATTACAGCGCCACCTTTCTTGTTTATGACGCCATTTACGACATCACCGGCGTACCCCACGTGTTTCTGGTTGACGGTGAAGGCAGATTCGTATGGCGTGGTCATCCAGTCGATCCGGCTTTGATACAACAATTGGAGGCCATGACGCTATCGGAGGGTGAAGAGGAAATAGAAGGGGAGAGCGAAGGCGAAGGTGAGGGTGAGAGCGAAGGGGAGGAGGAAGGCGAGGACGAGGGTGAAGGTGATGGTGAGGGCGAAATCCAGGAGGAAATACATCCGGCAGATATGAATGCGGACTGGCGTGTTGTGATGAGCGAAGCGATAGCCTATCTGAGAGGCTGGCAGCAGGCGAATAATCCTATGAACTATGCCATCCAAGCGGCCTATATTTGGCAGAATGGGGAAGCGTATATATGTTACGCGGGTCAGGAACCGCTGATGTGCCTGGTGTTGGAGGAGGGGGAAGTGGAAGTACAGGAGCAAGGATTTTGATCCACATCGTTTTATAGTTACAGGTCCCTCGACTCTCCCCCTTGTAATCAAGGGCTTTCGGATGCTACAATGCGCCCAATGCCGGGGTGGCGAAATTGGCAGACGCACCGGACTCAAAATCCGGCGGTAGCGATACCGTGAGGGTTCGACTCCCTCTCCCGGCACCATCCTTTGCCTTGCGGTACCCCTTCTTACGCCTCGTAGTATTCGGCCCTACCCGAAGTCTCCTTTCTATTTTGCGGCGACACCCCGTCCGCCTGTTTGTATTCCCTTCGGCATCTTGTCTACACTGAATGTAGTGTGAATTTTCTTTCTCAATATCACGGAGGCATTTGTTTATGGAACGACGAACCTTTATGCAGGCCGGCTTGGGCGCCGCCGCCGTTGCGGCGGGGATGGCTGCCGCCGGGGCTGTGGAGGAATCTAAAATGAATATTGTTGTTGCGGCGGACCCTTTTGCCCTGGACCTCAAGGACGCCATCAAGGAGCACTTGGAGAAAAAAGGTTATGCCGTGACGGATGTCGGCGCCACCAAGGAAGCGGAACTTCCCTTTTACGACGGCGGCGCCGCGGCGGCGAAGATGGTTCAGTCGGGCAAGGCGGACCGGGGCATTCTGTTCTGCGGTACGGGTGCGGGCATGTGCATAATCGCCAATAAGTTTAAGGGTGTGAATGCCGTTGTCGTGGAATCCGTCTTCTCCGCGCGGATGGCCCGGGCGATTAACAACTCCAATGTCCTCACTCTTGGCGCAATGATTGTGGCGCCCTGGATGGCGAAGGAGATGGTGGATGTGTGGCTGGAGACCAAACATACGGAAGGCTTGCCCGAATTCGCCGAATTCCTTAAAGACGCCTGCACCAGGGTAAATGCTCTCGATACGGGTATGTGAGATAAAGCGGAAGCATAGGCGGGTATTGTTCGGTAACGTGTCGGACTCTGTCGGATAGCGTCGAACGAGGTCCGACACTTTTGGGCAGGTTGGGTGTCTGAGTGAATGCGCTTTGTCCTTGGATATCTTGGTCTGTCATGCAGTCTGGGCGTGGTAGTGTCAAAATTGCAGGGCCCAGGCGGCCCGGCGTGTTTCGGTTCCCTGGAGCGTTAACATTACGCAATCGTTTTCCTCGGGGAGTGTCGTCACCGTGATTCCTTCATCCGCTTTTGCAGACAGCGGGGGGATATTTTCAGGCAGGGCAATGACCAGTTCCATGGGATCCGTCCCAACGAGGCGCACTGCCCCGGAAAGCGTATTTGTCTCTTTTTCCCAGTGAATCTCTTCAATGCCTATGGCGTTTTGCACCAGGTGCCGGTCGGAATAGACCAACTGCGGGTGCCCGGTATCGGGGTAGACGGCAAGCAGGGCATTCCCATGGCCGGGAACGGTGGCCGTAATCCTGTCCCGCACATCCCGCATCAGCGTCCGGTTCCAGCAATCACAGACCAGACAGGGTCGCGCGGGGTCCAAGCCGAGTTCCGCGAAGTCCACGCCGATTTCAGCGGCTTCCGCATTCCAGTTAAACAGGGAGACGACATCCCAGTCCCCGAACGGCCTTCGCACTTTCACGTCCCACACCGGCAGCATCTCGTAAATGGGGAATAGGTCCAGGGGACGGATATCGCAGACCGGCAGGCATTGCTGCAGGAGGCGCATACGTTCAGAGGGCAGTTCCGCCAGTTTGTCCCCGGCAAACATGGCCTGGCCGGACAGGGCAACGACGGCAGCTGCGAGACGCACCGTTTCCAACGGGTTCGCTGCGCCTACCAGCAGTGTGTCCGGGTCGCCGTACCAGACGATGTTGTTCACGAAAATCTGGTTGAGGGTGGTGCGGGCCTGGTTGTAATAGTTGTTCCAGTCCGGGGGCCGGCGGTGCCCCACAATATCCGCGCCGATGCGCCCGGCATCCGCCACCGCGCAGTCCGGTCCCGTGTAATGGCCCTGGCAGGCGAGCCAGACCCGGTCTTCTCCGATACCGCGGCGCAGGGCCTCGGTGCATTGTTTGAAGGGGTCATCCAGCACTTCTTTAAACGCGGCGCGGACCTCGTCCCGTTCATAGAAATGCGCGGAATAGCCTGCGTTGCGCCCGGACATGCCGTCTATCTTGAAATATTCATATCCCCAGTCCCGCGACATGGTCCGGTGTGTTTCTTCCATATGCCGCCGGACGGCTTCCTGGGAGGGGTCCAGCAGATACAGGCCGCACCAGTTGCGCATGGGCGTGCCGTCCGGTTGGTGCAGGAACCAGTCTCTGTGGGATTCGTAAAAGGCTGCGTCGCCGGTACCGAAGGGAACCGTCCAGATGCCCGGTCGGAATCCGAGTTTTCGGATTTCATCGGCGAGTTGTTTCATGCCGCTGGGGAATTTGTTCGGGTCGGGGCGCAGCGTAAGGTTGTGGAACTTGGACACGGGCAGTTTTGGCGAATTGTCCTGCCAAGATTCAATGGAAAAGAATTCCATGCCATACGGTTTCAAATATCTCGCCGCTACGCGTGCCTCGTCCAGGTTTTCTTTTTCGCCCGCGGTATCGAAATACACATTCCAAGACATCCAGCCAGTCGGCGCAACGGGGCAACGCTTTTTGTTGATGGGGTGATAATAGGGCACATAACGGCTGCGGTAATATTCACGCAGGATTTCGAGCCGGATTGCGGCGCGGGCGGGGTCC
>JAKLHG010000362.1 GCA_022710255.1 Candidatus Hydrogenedentota bacterium | reverse complement strand
GAAGCCTTCCAAGGTGCCTTTGGCAAAGATGTCGAACCAGCCCCCGACGAAGATTCCCGGCGCCGTAATGTCACTTGCCTGTGCCACCGTGTTGTAATAATCCCAGTACTCTTCATAACGGGGCAGATTTTTATAGAACGCGATCAAATTGGACTGGCCCAGGGCGGTCAGCCAGCCTTCTACCAGGTTCTTCCGGAAGACTCCTCCCGGGTATACCACATCAAAATAGAAATTGGCCGGCACCTTGTTCATGAACTGGGCGGCGATTTCCTTTGTAGTGGGGGCGAGCATCATCTGGGTCATGGCCAGGGCGGACGTGCCTGCGGTGCCGATCTTGCCGTTGCACCAGGGCTGCGCCCGAATCCACGCGATTGTGTCCGCGCCATCCGTAAGGCCCGGACGCCAGCCGTCGGTAAGGAAGACATGCTTTTCCCCCTGGCTGGTGCCAAATCCCCGCGTGTCCTGTACCACCGCCACATAGCCTTCCTCGATAAAACCGTTCATGCCCTGGTTGCGGCTGTACAGGCTGCGCGTCAGGATTACCGGCCAGGGCCCTTCCCCCGTTTCCGGAAAATACACATCCGTAGCCAGCAGGGTGCCATCCGTCATCGGCACCTCATGATGGGTATGTATGCCCGCCGTGGTGCGGCTCTGAAACATGCCCCGTCCCCACGCGCCGGGAAACAGGGTGAGCAAGATGACCGCGATGGAAAGAAAAGCCGAATAGCGTGTTGTCTTCATGGCTAGGGTCCTGCCTGTTTTAAGTGGAACTGTATGGGCTTTATGGCATGTGAAGAACCCTGCGGGCTCTTTTGTTGGAATTGCTTGTCTTGATCTTCCTGTGGTGTTAATGCTTTACAGGGGTGTTTCCGATAAAAACAAGATTCTCGTGCCGGCATGTTTCGGCACCTGAATTTGACCTTTGGAGTCGGGTGTTGGTGTCAGCAGCCCGGCCTTTAATCATTTCCGTAATTTTTGAAATGAGCGCCTGAACCTCTGATGTTGCCCATCAGGGAGGGGGGGGCATCGTCGGAGAGTGTATACTTCTTATTCGCCCAAGTTCTCTGCACAGGCGGTGTCTTTGTCGCCGTGCGAGGTTACCGGCAGGTCACCCAAAATAAGTTGGGGAGAGATGCCTTTTTCCGTCACAATGATTTTAGCGTTGTTTTTAAGAGATGCCTCAGTCACCTCAAGCCGCTTTAAGTCCAATGCGTTGCCTTGGAAATATCGGGCTGCCGCCTCGTTTACCAGCTGGATTGCCCGGGCTTTTCCCTCCGCGACCCGGATCTCGGCCTCTTTCTTGCCTTCCGCCAACTGGACCGCAGCCAGTTTTTCCTGTTCGGCGGCTTCAAATTTGCCGGTAGCCAGCAGTTTCATGGCGCGCCGCTCCTGTTCGGCCGTTTTTTCCTTGTGCATGGCCTCCTTGATATCCTCGGGCGGGTCAATCATCTGAATTTCCACCTTGCAAACCTTCAGTCCCCAGTCGAAGACCATCTCATCGAGATTTTTTTGCAGGTTGTTGGAAATACGTTCGCGCGCAATGAGGCTCTCGTCCAAGGTGAGTTCGCCGAATTCCTGCCTCAGATTCGTTTTTGCCAGTTCAACCGTGGCGCGCAGCCAGTTATCGATGTTGTAAAAGGTCTTTTGGATATCTTCCGCCTCCAGCCCGGGTCGAACCCAGATGAAACCATCCACCGTAATTTCCACATTGTCTTTGGTAATGACCGGCTGGGGGTCGAGGGACACGGTATGTTCCCGAATATCCCGGATGCGCGTGAGATTTACCAAGGGCCATTGTACATGCAACCCGGGCCCGACGAAACGTTTGTACCTGCCCAGGCACTCCACAATACCCCGCTCGTATTGGTTGACAATGTACACGGGAAAATGAATGGTCCGCATGGCGTATCTCCCTTCTATTACGCACGTCTCAGAGGGTGTACGGAAAGTCGAGATTGCTTCACTTCGTTCGCAATGACGGATAGATGTATACGGTGTCATTGCGAGCAAGCCACCCCGACGCGTCGGCGTTTATTTTTAAAGAAACATGATCATGATTTTCGAGTATGATAGGAATACGATTGCTTATCAGCCGACTATTATTCATCGTCATTGCGAGGCACGAAGCAATCTGGTTTATACCAAGTCCATTTAGCGATGAGATTGCTTCGTTCCTCGCAATGACGAGGTAAAGATTTTTATATCTCAATTTTACAGTATGTTACAGGATGCGTTTCTTAGGAGCAATCTCGATAAGTTGCGATAATTGCACAGGCCGTTGAAGCGACTTTCCGTACACGTGTCTCAGGGATTTATGTTCCGACACCGGATATCAGGATAACTCTGTTCTTCCCTCCCAGTCAATAGGGTAAGCCTTTCCCCCTGCATCACCCGCAGGAACGACACGGCGGGTCCGGTCTTTTTGTTGGTATTTCAGGCACTGTTACGCTATAGTATAGGAACGGGGCGCACATGTATTTAATATCAAATCGGCGGTGCGACCTATTCAACGTTTATAGAAAGGAACTTCCTGATGAGCAAGTTGCTTACCAACCATGTGTTTACTTCGGAGTCGGTGTCTGAGGGCCATCCGGATAAGATATGTGACCAGATTTCCGACGCCATACTGGACGCCTGTCTCAAGGCGGACCCCAAAAGCCATGTGGGGTGTGAGACGCTGGTTGGTCCCAATCTGGTGGTCAACGCCGGTGAAATTACCTGCGAAGGGTGGGAGAGCATCAATCCGGAGGCCATCGCCCGCAAGGTGGTTAAAAATATCGGCTACGTGCATAATGACATTGGTTTTTCCTTTGAAACGTTCGGTTATATCAACTGGATTCACGGTCAGTCCGGCGATATTGCCCAGGGGGTCAACGAAGGGCAGGGATTGTATAAGGAACAGGGTGCGGGCGACCAGGGCATGATGTTCGGATACGCCTCCGATGAGACACCCGAGCTGATGCCGGCCACCATCCAATACAGCCACGACCTGTTGATGGAACTGGCCCGCATTCGCAAGGCGGGTGAGATTGCCTACCTGCGTCCGGATTCCAAATCCCAGGTATCCATCCGCTACGAGAACGGCGCCCCTGTCGCCATCACGAACGTGGTGATTTCCCAGCAGACCGAGGCCGTACCCCTGACCCGTATACGAAAAGACCTTATCGCGGTTGCCCAGAAGATATTGGAATCAACAGGCCTGTTGACCGGCAAGACCAAGTATTACATCAATCCCACGGGCCGTTTTGTAACGGGCGGGCCCTACGGTGACTCCGGATTGACCGGGCGTAAGATTATAGTGGACAGTTACGGCGGTGTCGGCAGCCATGGCGGCGGCGCCTTTTCGGGCAAAGACCCGACGAAGGTGGACCGCAGCGCGGCTTATTATGCGCGGTATGTGGCGAAAAACATCGTTGCCGCCGGGCTGGCGAAGCGATGCGAACTCCAGGTAGCTTATGCCATCGGGGTAGCCCGTCCCATGAGCATCAACGTGTCCACCTTTGGAACCGGCTCCGTGGACGATGCGATTTTGCAGCGCGTGGTTGAATCCTCCGGCCTGTTTGATTTCCGGCCCGCCGCAATTATGGCGAGCCTGGGCCTGTCGCGGCCCCGGGGCTGGTGCTACCAGGACACGGCGGCGTACGGTCATTTTGGCCGGAAGATGTTCCCCTGGGAAAAGACCGACAAAGTCCGGGACCTTAAAAACGAAGTCGCGGCGAAGGCGTGACGCCGATGACGGCCGGAGACAGCAAAACCCGCGTTCTGGGCGTGGGTTCCCCGATGATGGACCTTCTGGCCAAAGTGCCCGAAGCCTTTCTTGGCGGGGTGCCCGGCGCCAAGGGCGGCATGGAGTGGGTGGCGCCGGAGCAGATGGATGCGCTCATCGCACGGCTGCCGGAAGCGCCCCTCCAGGCGCCCGGCGGCAGCGCCGCCAATACCATTTGCGCCCTTGGGCGGCTCGGTGTGCCGGTCGCCCTGCTGGGCAAAATGGGGCGGGATGAGGCCGGGGAAGCATACAAACGGGCTTTCCAGGCTCTCGGCGGCAGCGACGTCTGTTTCAAGTACACCAGTGAACGGGCGACGGGGCGGTGTCTGAGCCTGATTACCCCTGACGGGGAACGCACCATGCGCACCGACCTGGGCGCCGCCATGTTGATAGAGATTGCGGATGTGAGCCCTTCCGATTTTCAGGAATGCCGGCATGTGCATATCGAGGGCTACGGCCTTTATAACCCCGATTTTGTCACGCACGTGCTGAAGACGGCCAAATCCTGCGGGTGCACGGTCAGTCTCGACCTGGGTTCGTTTGAAGTCGTCCGAAGCGTACAGGCGCTGCTGCCCGGCCTCCTTCAGAACTACGTGGACATTGTTTTTGCCAATGAGGATGAGGCGCGCGCCTTTTGCGATGAGGAAGACCCCGAGCGCGGGCTGGCGGCATTGGCCGCCTGTTGCGATGTCGCCGCGGTGAAACTGGGCGCCCAAGGCGCCTGGGTGCAGTCGGGCATGTCGCGCGAACACATCCGGGCGGTGCCCGTGGAACACGTTGTGGATACCACCGGCGCCGGGGATTGTTGGGCTG
>JAKLHG010000361.1 GCA_022710255.1 Candidatus Hydrogenedentota bacterium | reverse complement strand
ATCCAGGGCTTGTTCCTCCGTGACACCGCCAAGCTCCGCCACAATACGAACCGCTCGCCCGCGCAATTTCGCATTCTTCGGGAGCATGCCCACCATGTGCCCCTGGTACACGAATCCCGCCCGGGTGAAGGCGCCCGTGCTGATTCTATTCAGCGCCAGTTTTGCCGCGGTGCCCGCCTTGAGCCGCGTGGAACCGGTTAATACTTCGGGCCCTGTGTTCATAACGATACGTATATCCGCTTCCAGCGCGCCGTCCGGATTGCTGGTAATCAACGCCGTAACGGCGCCTGCAGCGCGGGCCGCCCGGAATACCCCGCTTACATAGGGCGTGTTGCCGGACGCGGCGATGCCCACCACGAAATCACAAGAACGTGCCTCGAGCAATTGGAGGTCCCGGGCGCCTTGCTCCGCCGAATCCTCGGCGCCTTCCACGCTGAAACGCAAGGCATGGTCGCCACCGGCAATCAGTGCGCGCACCCGTTCCGGGGAAACACCGAAGGTCGGGGGGCATTCCGAGGCGTCCAATACTCCCAGTCGACCGCTTGTTCCGGCGCCCGCATAAATAATGCGGCCCCCTTCCTGTATACAGCGCGCGGCCTGTTCGACGGCTGTGGCAATGGCTTCGGCAGCCTCGCCCACGGCCGCCACCGCCTCCTGGTCCGCTGCCTGCATTCGTGCGACCAGCGCATCGGTACTCAACGCATCGAGTGGCAGGCCGCCATAAGGCATTTCCGTATCGGGTTGCAATGGCAGCCCGGGTGCCTCGTCCCGCTTCCACGTGTATACCCATGGAGGTGGTGTTCTCAACTGACTCAGACAATATAGGGCTTCATGGCCGGTAATAGAACAGGGTACTGTTTTCAGGGAATCGCAGTGACGCAATGCCTGGTGAAAGAATTCCCGGAATAGCGGACATCCCGACAACAGCCCGCCATATTCAAAAAGGGTTACATCCGGCGCCAACCCAAGTTTCTCTTGAACCGCCGTTACGAGAAAAGACAATTGACGGGCTTCTTCTTTAACACAGGAACGAGCTACTGTGTCGCCTTGTTCCGCGGCTTGTGTGACAATCGGCGCGAGTCCGGCAACCTCCTGTTTTGTCGCTTTGGAGGACCAGGCGACAAAAGCCTCAAAAGTCGTAAGCCTTGCGTGGCGGGGTAACATCTCCGTCAGGCAGGTTTGCATGCCCACTCCGTCCTGAGTGCGGGCGCAGGCGCGCAGGCCCGCCACGGCAAGGGCATAAGCGCTTCCTGTATCCCCGAAAAGGGTTCCCCGGCCGCCGGCGCGCAGTCGCATGTCCAAGCCGTCCTGCGCAAGAATCGCCGCGCCTGTGCCCGCGATAACAAGAATACCGGGCCGGGAACCGGCATTTGCGTGAAGCATGGCATGTAGATCGGAAGTTACCCACACTTCAGCGGGAAGCAGCAACCGGCCGATGCCCGCACTCATGGCGGCGCCCAACGCCTCATCGGAAACCCCCGCGAGCGCGGCATACACCCGGAGGCCGCTGCTGTCTTCCCCGGCGAGGGCCTGGCGGGCAAGTGCGGCAATGCGGCGGGTGGCTGTTGCCGCCCCGTAGGCGACGGGATTCGACGGTCCGCCCTCCACTACACGCACAAAGTTTCCCGAGGCGGCATAGAAGGCCGCCCGGGTGCGCGTGCCGCCGCCTTCGATAACAATCGTTGCTCCCATGAATATCCTCATTTTTAAAAGACCTGCGAGGCCTCAAGAATCCCGCAGGTCAGTACAGTCGTTCAGCATGAGTATTACAAATCGAGCACCCGGTCCATACGGGCGGCAATATCCGCAAGGCGGTTCTTGTCGCCGCCGCCGACTTCCGCGGTGGCCCAACCCTGGAAGTCCAACAATGCCAGTTCGCGCCGTACGGCCCCCCAATCAATCGTGCCTTCGCCGATTTCCACGTCAAAGCCTTTCCAGAGCCCTTCATCGTTCATCTTCTGGGTGCTGAACTCCTTGATGTCCAACTTGACGATGCGCTTGCCCAAAATGGGAATCCAGTGTTCCGGCCAGCCGTTGCGGACCAGGTTGCCCACGTCAAAATAGGCGCCTACCCACGGGTTGCCGATTTCATCGATATAACGGGCCATCTCCAGCGGGCTTAACAGGAAATTATTCCACACATTCTCCACCAGCAGATGAATCTCCCGCGAAGCCGCATGATCGCCGGCCTGTTTCATCTTTTCCATCGTCTCCGTATAGTTCCGGGCATAGGGCATGTTTTCATCCACTTTGCCGGCCACTATAAGCACGGATGTTGCGCCGATTGTTTTGGCCTCGTCGATGCACAGGTCAATTTCATCGAACGACCATCCCTTTACGATGCCATGAACAACAACTCCTGTGGCTTCGCTTGCCTTGGCAAGCTCGGCCATATCCACTTCCTTGTAATTGGGTTCCACACCGTCAAAGCCCAGTTCTTTCAGTACCTGCAGCTTTTCAAGCGGCGTGGTGCCTTCCTTAATCATGCCATACTTGACGGCTTTCTTAATCTTTCCGGTAAACTCCCCGGCGTTGGCCGTTTGGTGCGCGTTAAGCATCGTTGCCGCCGCCGCGGCGCCGGCTGTTATCATGAAGTCCCTGCGGTTCATGCTATTCCTTTCTATTTTCCCTGAAGCGCGTATCGCTTCTTGTAATGCAGCCACGCAGCCCGCAGCCCCGTGGTTGCCATCCCAATTGAACTCCGGTTTCAACGCATCTTATCAGTCCCCGCCAAAGTAAAGCAATGCAGCCGGCGGGTCTTCCCGGCGGACAGTATCCGCAAGGATACCGCGGGTCTCGGCGCCACACAACCCCCGGATTGTTCTGCGGTAGGCAGGCATAGGTTAGGATGCGTATTTTATCTTCTGCTATTATAACGGCGTAACGTTTTCTTATGTCCATTCCTGTGTCATAACAGGGAGGCACATCCCTGCCGCCGTTAAACCATTGGGAAACCGCGCCATGGCCGAATTCGATTCCTGGGCTGCCTATTATGATTATCTCCATCCCGGCCTGCCCGGTGAAGCCGAATTTTATGGCGGTCAAGCCCTGAGACGCGGGGGGCCTGTTCTCGAAGCGGGATGCGGTACCGGCCGCCTTGCCATTCTAATGGCCATGTCAGGACTGAAAGTCACAGGCGTCGATAATTCCGCGGCCATGCTGGCGGTGTGCCGGGAGAAAGCGTCCCATGCCGGCGTCAAAAAGAAAAACCTTGTTCTGGTGGAAGCCGACATGCGTCATGTAAACCTGGGTGCCGCATACCCCCTGGCAATCATGGCCTATAGAACCTTCATGCATTGTTTGACGGTAGAAGACCAGCTGAATTGTCTGAGGTGTATTTACAATCACCTTGTCCCCGGGGGAGAATTCTTTTGCAACCTCTGGGCCGCCCAACCGGCCCGAATCGCCCGATATAGAACAAGACCGGATTTCAACCGGCGTACCCTCGCTGACACGGTCTATATACCGTCCGAGGATATTATGCTCATTCATTTTGTCAGCTTGTGGCGTGATGACGCGCGGCAACTCCTCCATGAGCGCCATTGGGTGCGCGAACAGGGTAGGAATGGAAACACACTCCATGAGGAGGAACTATCCATGACCCGGGCCTGGATTACTCCCCGGGAAATGGAACACCTGGCTGCCCGGACAGGGTTCACGACCATTGCGGTGCTGGGCGACTTTGATGGCACCCCCTGGACTCCGAAGCACACGGAAATGATATGGCATTTTCGCCGACCCGGTTAGATGGATTCCGAGATTACATCGCGTGGATGGCAAGATAGCGGTTCCTGCAACGCGATTTTTGGCGGATCAAATATAGTTATCAAATATGCATATATTTATGTAATCCGAGTTTTCCACGGACTATTCGTAATCAAGAAATTCTTTCAAAATGAACGAACAAAACAAGTAAGGTCGCTGGTCGGCGCACGTGAGGACGGATTGATGGCGTGTGCCCGGAATTCATGCGGGATTCTTTATAGTGTCCTTTTAGTCTTAAGTAACTTCAGGCTTCAAAACTTTATTTTGGCGTATCATGGAGCCGACCTTGCTTGCGTTATGGATATCCACTCTTGGAGTACTGGTCCCGAATGAGTGAAATGCTTCATGGATGCGCGGTATACGATGCAGCGTTCGGAAGTCGTGTCAGGGCAAAAGCCATCCCGGCATGGTTTACTGGTCTGCTTCCGCCGGGAGATTTATTTCTGCGCTCGTAAAATTTTTATTGACATTTTTACTGAAAGATGCAATAATCTAGGATAATCTGTCAAGAATTATCTTTATAGGGTGTTACGGATAAGGTGTCCGTAGCGCCCGCAGTGTGTTGATAGTGCCTGTAAAATAGAAACTACAGGCAAATTGATACGCCCTGCCGCATTGTACGATAATGGTAAGTACTATAGTGTATATCAAAGTAACTTCAACCACTGAATCCGGATTTAGATAGGAGTGAGGATATGATTTTCAGTCGTGTCTCACCGTGGAAGGGGAAGCGTTTCATTTTAACCATGATGGTCATACCGTTGCTTATGACCGCCGTATTGGGAGTGTCTTCGTATGTGGATACTTCATTTGCGGT
>JAKLHG010000360.1 GCA_022710255.1 Candidatus Hydrogenedentota bacterium | reverse complement strand
AAATTATCCCTCCGCAAATCACCGCCATGATTCTGGCGGATGTACAAAAAAGGCCCACAGTGATTCAGGACGATACGGGCAACGATATTATTGCCATACGGCAAATCATGCCACTTACGTTTTTTCTGGACCATCGGGCCTTGGACGGGGAACACATTACCGGTTTCATGAAGCGCCTGGTATATTTATGTGCCCATCCGGATGGGATATTGGCAACCGGTAACGGTTGAACCAGGAATGCTCGTCTTGGGGCATGTCTGCCTGCGTGCAAATTTATGCCGGTTTTTGCGCGATCCACATGCGTGTTTGGGGCGTAAGGGATATCGCCTTTCCCGGACCGAAACCCGCAGCGTCCGTCCATCCTTGGATTTCGTGATAGGTGTAAGTATTTCCACCCGGTGTATGCACCAGCATTTGTAGCGCAAAAATAAGGCTGTACGGCGGGCCGGACCTGTCATCCTCCACGATGAAGTCCTTGATGATGAGGGTTCCTCCCGGAATCAGGGCGTCATAGGCTTTTTTAATCAGCGTACCGTTTTCTTCATCCCTGAAACTATGTATCAGGTTTGAGATGAAGACCAGGTCATATCCGTTCCCCATACTGTCGGAAAGACAGTTTCCGGCAATATAGTTGAAACGGCGGTCGAGCCCCGCACTGGCGACTTGTTCTCTGGCGATATCCACTACTTCCGGTTGGTCGAAGAGCGTCGCTTTCATTTGGGCATGGGCCTGTAAAAAAGTAATTGCATACGTCGCCGGTCCCCCGCCCAGGTCGAGAAGATGGGTATAGATGGAGAGGTCCATTGTCTCCAGGACTTCCCGTGCGCTCAGTTGCGCGATATTGCTCATGCCGAGAATGAAGTTACGCAAAGCCTCGCCGGTTCGGCGTTCTGCACGGGGGGCGCATGTTCCTGTACGTACCCGCTCTTCAAGGTTTTCCCATGCGTTCCAAGCGCTCATATTGTGGCGCAAAATATTTCCCTGGTACGCGGCGCTGCCTGCCATCAGGCATTCCCTTGCGATTGGGCTGTTTTGGTAGCGGCCTTCATGCTTTTCCACCAGGTTCATGGCCAGAAGGCCGTCCAGCAGCATCACAGCGCCCCGCTCACTCCATCCCGCCGCCGCGGCGAGTTCCACGGCGCTGATTTCAGTTTCGAGGAATTCAAACACGTCTGCATTCAATGCGGTGAACAAAATCCGAGACTTTTTGTAGCCATCGATGATCGTGTTGATGTAGCCTGTCCACTCGCGCAATTGATGCAAATCATCCATAGCGTCGCGTTCCTGTCCAGGTATCTTGAACGCTGTTGCCCATCAGTCGAGGCGTTCAACGGTTGTTCCGGAGATGTCTAAATCATCCTGATTGGGCGTATCCCCGCCTTCCGTCCCCGGGTTTTCCGTTTCTTCGGTTGGGCCCGGGTTCGCCTGGGGGGACGATTCGGGTGTTGTTGCCACCGGACGGTTTTCATCACCTGCACCGTCGGCTTTCTTCGGGCTATCAGTTCCGCTCCCATAATTGAAAGAGTCATCCTGACGGTCAGTGGGGTCTGCCTGGGACTTTTGCGATGGAGAGCTTATCGTGCCTGCGCTGCTGAAGGCTTTGTTCGTATCCTTGGTGAGGGTATCGATATATTTCTGGGAGTCGCGACTCAAGGTGTCAATTTCTTTTTTAAGCGGTTTCAGTTCTTTGGAGACTTCATTCTGGATGTCATCCATATACCCCCGTAAATCGCGCATGGTGCGCAGGGCAATCTTCGCGAAATCGGGAAACTTTTCAGGGCCGATTACAATTAACGCGATGGCCGCGATAAGAATCATTTCGCCCATGCCAATTCCAAGCATCTTACCTGTATTCCCTTTATTCCGCCGCTTCTTTGTTCTTGCGGCGTATTACAAGATAGGAGAGCCAGATACTGAATTCATACAGAATTACCAGCGGCAACAACATGACAAGCATCGAAAAGGGGTCTGGCGGTGTTAATACCGCCGCCACCACGGACATGCCTATAATGGAAATCTTACGGTATTTTTTCAAGGTCTGTGGTGTCAGCAGCCCCATATAAACCAGGATGAGAACGGCCATGGGAAACTGGAAGGCGATGGCAAAGCCGAAAAGACCTTTTATTATGATGGACAAGGTTTCATTCAAACGCAGTTGAACTTGTACCCATACGGGAATCCACTCAAGCAGGTAAGGAAGCACAAGGGGGAATACACCGAAGTAGGCTACTCCCACGCCCAAGATACCCAAAGAACTGCATCCTGCCATCAGTATCTGGACAATACGTCTTTCATTGGAATATAAACCCGGAAAAATGAAGGCACATAGCTGCCATACGATAAACGGAAAGGCGATGACCAGGCCGCCATATCCGGCGATACGTATTTTCACTAAAATAAACTCAAGCGGATTCAGAACCGTCCATTCCAGTTCACGGGATTGTTGCGTATCCGCGGCTTTGTTCGTCTCCCCCCCGTTACCTTCCTGTTCCATTTGTATCACACCGTGACTGCTCAGCGGTTTCAACGGCCAGGCGAGCAATTCAAAAATCTGGTTTGAAAACGCATAACAGACGATAACGGCAACTGTCAAGGCAATGCAGGAGCGTATAATTCGGGTACGGAGTTCACCAAGATGTTCCGTAAAACTCATCCTTTTTTCATCATGAACCACCGGGAGAACTCCTGTCTGACATTATTTGCCTGCAAAAATATGTCATCCTATCCATATCACGGGAAAATGGGCACTGTTGTGGGGATGGATGCTGCCTGCGGGTTGAAAAACGTTTTGGCAATGGTATGCAGCAAAAGTTTCCTGCATTATTAGTCGTTGCAGGCCGTCCCGATATGCCTGCTAGTTACCGGATCCTGCCCCGGCTTCCCGCACGCGCTCGCGCAATTCTTTGCCCATCTTAAAACGAACCGTACGCTTGGGTCCTACAACAACTTCTTCTCCACTTCTTGGATTTCGGGTTTTTCGAGAGGTGCGCTCCTGTATTTGAAATATGCCGAAGCCGCGAATTTCGATACGTTCTCCCTTGCCCAAAACATCCACTATAACATCCAGAAAGGCATCGAAACAGGCCCTGACCTCATCCGGCTCCATCTGCATCCGTTCAGCAAGCCGTATCACCAAGTCTTTTCTGGTCACGCTTACTCATCCTATCCACAGTATTTACGACCACCAATCCGCGTTTTACTGCGCGGTTTACTATTGCATGCCGAGCATCCCTTTATACATGGAGCCAAGGCCGCCAATATCCAGAATAAACACTACGGCAAGTACAGCGATAACGGCGCCGATAATCAAGAGGGTTTTCAATGTCGCGGGGTCCATGCCCCCTCCTGCCGCAGCGCCGCCACCAGCCAGATCGCCTGAAGCTACAAATACTTTATCGCCTTTTTCCGCGCGAAGTTTCTTGTCTTCCAGGATGCCCAGGGTTTCGTTAATCGAAATAAATGCGCGGTGCCATTCGGTCTGCAGTTTCTTGAGTGCGACTTCCGATTGTGAATAGGTCGCTTCCAGACTTGTGGCGCCGGAAACAATGTTCATGGTGTTTCCATCAAGGCCGTAATCATCAAGAAGTGTCTGCTGCAACACCCGGTGCTGCCGCGCAAGCTTGCTCTTTATTTTGAGAAACTGGTTTTCCAACTGGGCCTTGTTGACGCCGGGGTTTGGATAGGTCGTTAATATCTGGTTAAACAGTAACCAGTCGTTCATGAACTCCCGGCAAAGTTCCACGCGGTGTTCCAATGTCTCAACAGTCTTTAATTGCTTTTTGCTTAGCGCCATGGTAGAAACGGTCTCCTTTGAGAATCGATATGAATATCAACCCGGACTTACTAATTTAGCATAAGTACAAGCCAAAATCAAAAGAAATCTTTTATTGCACTATAGCGAGGAACAGGAATTATTGCGTTGCAACAAGAACAAAATCAATGATGTAAAAGGAAACGGCACTGGGTTTTGAAAAACTGCCTGGAAAAAATCCCGTAATGGGGCTCCCCGCTATACGGACCCTTGCTGACAAAGTCATGTCTTGTCGATTGATGCTATTTGCACCAATGGTATCACAGAAATCATCTGAAACAATAACACTTTTTTTTGCCGAAATGAAAGGAATTTTGCGCCGCGTATAATGAAGGGGGGGGGAAAACCATCCCTGTGATGAACGCCCACTGCGCCTATGTTTCTACGATCAAAATATTATAAATGTGTATTCCACTAATGAGTGCCGTCAGTACTCCGTTGTCCCACGTCCAATCGAGCCCACAGGGATCCGGCGCCATAAAGCAACGGACGGGAGGCTTCGGCAGAGGTATGGCGACCGTAAAAGCGCCGGACTCCGGTACATGTTCCACCATATGACGCCGGGGCGACAAATATCCGGAGACACTTCGATTAATCAATTGCAGATGCAAGTTGTCTTCCTTGTTTCGCGCCGCCATTTCAATGAACCAAGGCCCATGGACCTGAATCAGGCCGACCGTGTTCAGCGCTGCGACCGTATCTCCGATGAAGCGGCGCATTGCGGGGTATTGGCACTGGTAATAATTGCGGAATATGGGGCCGTGAATGGCGG
>JAKLHG010000036.1 GCA_022710255.1 Candidatus Hydrogenedentota bacterium | reverse complement strand
CCTTTCTGGTCACAAACGAATTGGACATGCCCATAGAGGCGTTGATTACAAAGTATGCCCATCGCTGTCTTGTTGAGCAGGAAATCGCTGAGCAGATAAACTTTTTCCACCTCAACTCTCCCGCTTCTTCACTGGTCATCAAAGTGGATTTCGACCTGACCCTTTCCCTGTTGGCGCACAATCTGTTTCGGATGCTTACCCGAAAACTGCCCGGATTTGAGAAATGCACCGTTGCTACCATTGCACGGGACATCCTGCAAAACGGCGCTAACATCAAAATCGAAAACCGGGGGATTACAGTAAATCTAAAGAAGAAAGTACATCTGCCAACCCTCTTTGAATTACAATGGATGAAAGAGAAAACTTATCTGCCCTGGATGGACGCCGCAATCAGATTCGGTTATGCCTCGGTATCATGAAATGGATACCATCTTAACTGATAATGAAAATCCGTGTTTAAGCAAAACGGGGCCTGCCACGCCATTTAAAGCCCCAGGCCGACCAGCATTTCCGTGGGCGGTCGGAATCGCTGCGGCGGCCAGGTCAACGCCTCCTCGATAAAGGTCAACATCGAATCCTTATCTTCCGGAATACGACCCTGTACGTTGATAAAATTACTGACATGGTCCGAAAGCAGAATAGCGGGCCCATTCAGGTTTTCCGCGAGAAGGCGCGTCTCGCGCAGTGCCTCGTATGCCGACAACAAGGTCAGCCGGCCTTCCTTCCACCGGTCGTGCCAGGGCGTGCCGGGCATGGGCACATAAGTGCGCAGCCGGATAAAATGCGGGGACGCCGCGTTAAGCACCGCCGCGCTGCCCAGCGCATGTTCCCTCCAGCGCTCCAGCCCGGCTACACCGACCATGATATAAACAGACAGATCCATACCAGCATCAAGCACATGTCTGTAAGCGGTTACGGCCTCTACGGGCGTGACACCTTTATGGATGGCAGACAGGGTTTCGGCATCACCGGACTCCAACCCCGAATGAATACGCGTAATGCCCGCCGCCGCAACGGCCTGCCATTCTTCCTTGGATTTCTTTGCCAAAAATTTCGCTGATCCGTATATCGTGATGCGTTCCAGGTTCGGGAACCGGCTTTTAGCGGCTTCACCGATGGTTACCAGCCGTGCCGTGCTCAGCACGGCGGTATTCCCATCCGCCAGGAAAATCGTGCGCACCTCCGGCCCATAGGTTTCACGCGCCATATCGAGATCTTCAATAACCTCCTCCGTGGATCGCGCGCAAAACCGCTTGTCCCGGTACATGCAGCAGAACGCACAGGCATTGTGCGGGCATCCGATGGTGGCCTGGATGATTAAAGAACCCGCCTCGCTCGGGGGGCGGTATACCGTTCCTTCGTAACGCATTTTTTCCTGAAAATTCTCCCTGATCTCTAGAGATTTCTTGCCTGTTTATTTATTGAAGACATTGCTCATTGCTGATATGATTATTACGAAGGTGACACTTTAATCACGTATGATAGCACAGTCTTCGACTGGTTATTTCCATCGCAGAGCAAACGGGGGCATGCATAATGGAAAAAGGAGTTGTAAATGAAGGATGCCTTAGAGCAAGAAAAAGAAGAGGCACGACGGCAGAGGGCGAAGGAAAGAAGAGGCAGAATCGTCACGCATCGCGCCTCAAATTTCGATGATGCCGCGCAGTGGGACTTGGACTATTGGCAGTCGAAAACCCCGCAGGAACGTCTATCAGCACTCGTGGATATTCGAACAGATGTTGAAAAAGTGGAACAGGCAAGGCGTGCACATGAACAACAGCATCCGTCGTGATAGATCTGCCATGAACTCAAAAGAACGTGTACACAAAGCCCTTAACCGCGTGCCGGTGGACCGGGTCCCGGTATTCATGTGGTTCCATCCGTCAACAGCACGGCGGCTCGCAGAAATATTGGGAATCCCTCCTTCCCGCCTGGCCGATGCGCTGGGCGATGACATCCGGCAAACTTGGGTAAACAACAACTATGCCATGGAAGGCATTGTCCACGAGCATGAAGGGGAAACCCACACCGACGTATGGAACATCACCTGGCGGCGCGAAGGGGAATTCAACCAGATTATCCATTCGCCTCTGGCGGGCGCGGACCAGGACGCCTGCCTGGCCTATACATTTCCCTGGCCGGAACTGGAATCGCTGCTTGGCCTGATGGAACCGGTGGTCGCCCCTGCGGCGGACTACTACATCGGCTGTGATGTATCCCCTTGTGTCTTTGAAATGTACGCCCGCATCCGGGGCCTAGAGAATGCCTCCCTGGATTTGGCGCTGGACCCGGAGTTTGCTGTTGCAATGATGTCCAAATGCGCGGATTTTTCGGTGTGCCTTTCAGAAAAGGCCTGCGCCCGTTTCCCGCTGGACTGGCTGTGGCTGGGTGATGACGTGGCGGGCCAGCGCGCACTCATCATGAATCCGGAACTCTGGCGCGAAATCATCAAACCGCAATTGAAACGGATTGCGGAGGTCGGAAAAGCGGCCGGATTGCCCGTCGCTTATCATTGCTGCGGCGCCCTTTCCCCTATTATTCCCGACCTGATTGAAATCGGCATTGAGGTGCTCAACCCGGTCCAGTGCAACTGTCCAGGCATGAATCCCCTGAAACTGAAAAAAGAATATGGCGACCATCTCTCCTTCATGGGCGGCGTCGATACCCAAGGCCTGCTGCCCAACGGCACCGCTGGAGACGTGTACCGGGCAACCGTCGAACTGATTGAAGGCATGACGGCTGATGGCGGCGGTTACATTCTGGCAGCTTCCCATGCCGTACCCCCGGAAACGCCGGACGAAAATATCTTCGCCATGTATGCAGCGGCAGGCATCACTCAGGAGGAGATTGATGACCGCGCCGCGGATATACGGGCTTCCTATGATTCCGGGGCCTGACATTTATAAAGGACCTCTGCTCAGCCGGTTATCCCTACCCAATCGCTTATCCATTCTCGCTCCAGTGATGGTTGTATTTTTGAAACATTGTGCTGTTTATGCTAGTCTTAATGCCTGTCAAAAGGT
The DNA here is from genome assembly GCA_022710255.1 of Candidatus Hydrogenedentota bacterium. Taxonomy (GTDB): domain Bacteria; phylum Hydrogenedentota; class Hydrogenedentia; order Hydrogenedentales; family CAITNO01; genus JAAYBJ01. The sequence continues at coordinate 10,862 of JAKLHG010000036.1, read as the reverse complement.
TGTTTCATGTAATCAGGAGTCAAGGTAACTTATATGTCATATGATACTGTCAAGGCGCATCTGAACTTGAATGCCCTATTGCGTAATCTTGAAAACCTTTATACGCTCGACCAGGAGACGGCATCCTTGATTCAATCCTGGGATATGGCAGTACGATTCACGGTACTGGGAGGGTTGTCCGCCCGGCTTGGCTTTCAAAACGGCACATGCACATACCAGTCCCCGGTGCAAGACCCGGCGGATGTGGTGTTATGCTTCTTGTCCGGCAGGCATCTGAATGCCATGTTCGAGGAGCGGTCCAATCCGATTCCACTGAAGGGATTCAAACATCTTGGCTTCTTAAAGAATGAGTTCCCGAAAGTCACGAAGCGACTCGAATATTTTTTGAAACCCACACCGGCACTTCTGGAAGATGAAGCCTATGTGCGTGTCAATACAGCCCTGTCGCTTTACATCGCCGTGTATTCGGTGTGTGAACTGTTGCGCGTCGACCCCGTGGGCAGGCAAATCGGCCCCCAAATGCCGGCGGGGACACTGCAACTCAGTGTGCTGCCGGACGGGCCGCACGCCTATATCCGCTATGACGGCCGTGGTGGCGCCACAGCCGGAATCGGTGTTGCGGAAACGCCCTCCGCCGTGTTGACTTTCGAAAGCTGCCAGACGGCGAACGCGCTTTTTAACGGGAAACTGGACGGTTTCGGCGCGATCGCCCTGGGTAATATAAAGATGCGGGGGCTGATACCCCTGGTTGAAAATACCAATGTGATTTTTGACCGTATCCCGGTATATCTTCAGTAAAGGAAGCCCTGCAAGGTTTCGTAAACCGGACAGGCATGGATGTTTTACGCAAGGAGTCTCGCGGTTGAAAACCTATACCTACGAAAATTCAACAGCCCTGTTCAAGCGTGCCGTCAAAGTAATCCCCTGCGGTGTGTACGGGCACTTCAGCCCGGCGCCCTATGTGCCGGTGGAGGCCTATCCGTTCTTTTCGGACCGCGCCAGAGGCGCCCGGTTTTGGGACGTGGACGGCAATGAGTTTATTGATTACATGTGCGCCTATGGCCCGATGGTACTGGGGTATGCCCATCCCGAAGTGGACGCCGCCTTTCTGAAACAGCATGCCGAATCCGATGCGAACTCCGTGGCGTCGCCGCGCATGGTGGAACTGGCCGAGTTGCTGGTGGATAGGATTCCCACGGCGGATTGGGCGTTCTTTGCGCGCAACGGCGCGGATGTTACGAACATGGCCGTCATGGTGGCACGTTCCGCGACGGGCCGCAAAAAAATCATTGCGATCAAGGGCGGCTATCACGGCACCACCCCCTGGATGCAGGCGCCGGGCCATCACGGCATTCTGGAGGAAGACCTCCAGCATGTCATACGTATTCCCTGGAACGACATCAAGGCTTTGGAAACGGTCATCGCCGAACATGGCCCTGATATCGCGGGCTTTATCGCCACGCCTTATCACCATCCCGTATTTGCCGACAATGAACTGCCCGCCGAGGGTTACTGGCAGAAGGTGGTGGAACTGCTTCATAAAAACGGCAGCCTGGTCATTGTGGACGATGTGCGGGCCGGATTCCGGCTGCACCTGGGCGGTTCCTGCGAAAGATACGGGTTCAAGCCGGACCTGATCGCATTCTCCAAGGCGATTGCCAACGGGTATGCTCTTTCCTCGCTGGTAGGCGTCGAGTCGCTGCGCGTGGACGCAGCCAAGGTCTTCCACACGGGCAGTTTCTGGTTCTGCGCGGGTTCCTTCGCAGCAGCCATGGCTTGCCTGAAAGAACTGCAGCGCCTCGACGGCGCCAACCTCATGGAGTCGCTGGGCAAGCAGCTGACGGACGGCATTGTGTCTCTTGCCTCGAGTCACGGTTACACGATGAAGGTGTCCGGCGAACTGGCTATGCCCTACATGCGCATTACCGATGACAACAATGTAATGCTTCAACAAGCCTGGTGCAGCGAATGCACCAAACGTGGCGCTTTTTTCACCTCCCATCATAATTGGTTCTTGTCCACCGCCCATACGGAGGCGGACATCAATCATACGCTTGATATATGTGACGAAGCGTTCAAGGCGCTTAAAAATAGTAGCGGCGCGCAGCCGTAAACCGACAGGAAGTTGTTTATGCCGTTGACCGAACAGGAATTTCAGAAATTACAGCAGCAGGCGAAAGCCATCCGCCGCGAAATCGTGGATGTAACCGGCTGGTCCGGCGGCGCCCATGTCGGCGGGGCGCTGAGCATGGTTGACATTCTGACCTTGTTATACTGGAAGTATATGCGCCTGGACCCGGCACAGCCTGAGTGGGAAGATCGAGACCGGTTCGTGCTGAGCAAGGGGCATGGCGGCGTTGGTCATGCCGTGGTGCTCGCGCAGCGGGGCTATTTTAACCGGGAAGCCCTGCGCAAGTTCAACGAAACTGACTCCATGCTGGGCATGCACCTCGACTACCATAAGGTGCCAGGCTGTGAAACCTCCACAGGCTCCATGGGCCACGGCCTGTCTCAAGCGGTCGGCATGGCGCTGGGGGCACGCGTGCTGAAGAAGGACTGGCGCGTATATTGTGTCATCGGTGACGGTGAAAGCGATGAAGGTTCGATATGGGAAGCGGCCATGTCCGCAGCCCACTACAAACTCGACAACCTCATCGTCTTTCAGGACCGGAACCGCATGATGATTGACGGACTGACCGAAGAAGTCATGAGCCTGGAGCCGCTTGCGGACAAGTGGCGCGCTTTTGGGCTGGAAACGCGTGAAGTGGACGGCCATGACTTGGTCCAGTTGTCCCAGGCCATCGAGTATGCCCTGCAGTTCCGGGGAAAACCCACCTTGATCCTGTGCAACACGATAAAGGGCAAGGGGGTTGATTTCATGGAAAACAAGCCGGACTGGCATTACGGCGGGCTGAGTTCCGAACTGGTGGAAAAAGCCAAGCGGTCCATAGGAGAATAAGCGGCATGTCAAAAACGGATAGTACTTTCAGCTGGACGGTATACGAAGCGGACAAGCTTACCCAGCGCGAAATTTATGGCATTGTACTCAAGGACCTGGGCGCTCAGTATCCGGAAATTGTCGGGCTTTCCGCCGACCTGGCCAAGTCCACCAAAATCGGCACCTTCGGTGACGCCTACCCGGACCGATTCTTCAACTTCGGCATCGCTGAACAAAATATGTTCGGCGTCGCGGCGGGCCTGGCTCAGGCGGGGCTCATCCCCTTCGTATCAACCTTTTCCGCATTCGCTTCCATGCGCGCATGCGAGTTCGTGCGCACGGACATCTGCTATCAGAACCTGAATGTCAAGGTCATCGCCACCCATGGCGGCATCTCCTTCGGTTCAGCTGGCACCACGCATCACGCCACGGAAGACTACGCCATTGTACGCGCCTTCCCGCACCTGACGGTCATTGTGCCTGCGGACGCCATCGAAACGGCCCAGGCCGTAAAGAAATGCATGGAAATCGAAGGGCCGGTGTACATTCGGATCGGCCGCGGGTTCGAACCGGCGGTCTACACCTCCGAGGAATATGATTTTGAGGTGGGCAAAGCCATAGAAATGCGCCCGGGGACGGATTTGACCATCATCGCCACCGGTGCGACGGTCTACCATGCGGTACAGGCCGCCGATATCCTTAAAGCGGAAAGCGGCATCAGCGCGCGCGTTCTGAACATGCACACCCTGAAACCCCTTGATGAGGAAGCCGTGGTAAAGGCCCTTACGGAAACACGGCGCCTGATCACCGTCGAAGACCACAATGTCATCAACGGGCTGGGCAGCGCCGTGGCGGATGTTATTGCCGCCAGCGGCAAGGGATGCGCCTTCACGAAACTGGGCCTTCCCGACACCTTCAGCCCCCATGGATATCCGGAAGACTTGATGCACCGGTTCCACATTGACACGGACGGTATTGTGGATAAAGTGCGCGAATTGTTGAACCGCGAATTTGAAGAAGACGAAGACTGGGAAGACGAGGTATAATCCATGCCATTGTCCGATGAACAAGTAGCCAGCAGAATCGTGTTGCACGCCGTACTCCCGGTAATCAAAGTGATGCTGGAAGACGACCCCGCAGTAAAGAAGGCCTTTGAAGGCGTTTCGGGAACAGTACAATTCCGGGCGGAGGACAGTGAGGGCCCCGTGGGCGCCTGCCTCGTATTTGAAAATGGGGTATTGACTGTAGAGCAGGGCATTCGCGAAACGGCGGACCTGCTTTTCGCTTTCCCCTCGCTCAAGGCCATGAATGACATGTTCCGGGGAAAACCCGTGCTGCCTCAAATCGGCCGGCTGCTGAAGGGCGCCCTGGGAAATTTCGGGCTGCTGGTCAAAACCTTCAAGATACTGCTGGGCATGAAAATTCTCATGCCAACGGCCAAGCCGAAAACCCCTGAACAGGCTTGCTTGAAGGTCAAAATGACCTTATACATGGTATCCACCGCGCTCAGCCAGCTGAACAAGGCGGGTGATCCCGACATGCACGCCTGGACCTCGAAACAACCTGAACGCATCTATCAGTGGAGCGTGGACGGAACCGATATTGCCTGTTACCTGAAGATGAAAGCCGGAAACACCAAGGCCGGCCGCGGTATGTATGAACGCCGGAAACCCTTCGTGCACATGCGTTTTTCCAGCGTGGATGCCGCGTTGCCCGTACTGGCCAGCAGTGTGGACACGGTTTCCGCCATCTCCCAAGGGCTGGTAATAAATGACGGTTCCCCCGAGTACGGCGGGCGGATTGGCGATTTCATGATGAAGATTTCCAAGCTGTTGACCTGATACAAAAAAGGACATAAAGGACCCAAAGGACATAAAGGACAACGAAGATCCGACCCTTGGAGTCCTTTGGGTTCTTTGTGTCTTTTAAGTCCTTTTCTTTAAGCCATACAGAAAGAAGCTCATGCCCACCGAACTCATCATCGTCTTGGATATGGACACGCGCGAAGAAGCGCTGGCCGCGGTAAACGCCTGTCATACCTGCCAATGGTTCAAGATTGGCGCACAGTTGTTCACGCGGCTCGGTCCGGAGATCGTGCGTGAAGTGCAGGGCCTCGGGAAACGCGTCTTCCTGGACCTGAAATATCACGACATCCCCAATACCGTGGCCCATGCGGCAAAGGCGGCCGCTGACCTCGGCGCCGGACTGATGACCCTGCACGCAAGCGGCGGGCGTGCCATGATTGAAACCGCTCGCAAAGCCGTTGAGGGAAGTAATACACGCATTCTCGCCGTAACCGTGCTGACCAGCATCAGTGACGCCGTACTACGCGAGGAAGTCGGTATGCCCGAAAGCGCGGAAGAGGCGGTGCGGCGGCTTGCCGTGCAGGCGGTAGACGCCGGCGCCCACGGCATTGTCTGTTCACCCCGCGAAATTGAACCCTTGCGGGCGGTGCTTGGGGGCGAGCCATTAATCGTCACGCCCGGCGTCCGTCCGGCTTGGGCTGCGAAGGACGACCAGGCACGCGTCATGACCCCCGGAGAGGCCGCCCGGGCGGGCGCCTCCATGGTGGTGGTTGGCCGCCCCATCCTCAAGCACACGAACCCGGCGGAAGCTGCTGCGCTAATCTTAAAGGAATTGAATACATGAATGCAGACGAGGTCATACAGGCCTTTCGCGATGCGGGCGCCCTGCTCGAAGGACACTTCATTTACACCAGCGGCCGCCATGGCCGCCATTTTCTGCAAGCGGCGCGGGTCATGCAATATCCGAAATACACCGAAGCCTTCGGCCGCGCCCTGGCGGCCAACTTCCAGGATGCGAAGATAGACCTGGTAGTCGGGCCTGCCACGGGCGGCATTACGCTTGCCTATGAAACAGCCAGACACCTCAACTGCCGCGCCGCCTACACGGAAAAAGACGGCGAGAGCGGCATGGCCCTAAAACGCGGCTTCGCCCTGAAGCCCGGCGAACGCGTACTGGTGGTGGAGGATATCATCACCACCGGCGGTTCCGTCGCCAAATCCGTCGCTCATCTGCGCGAGCGGGGCGCGGATGTAGCCGGCATATCCGTGCTGATTGACCGCAGCGGCGGCAAGGTTACCTTCGACTGCCCTTATAAGCCGCTGGCCATGCTGACACTGGAAAGCTGGCATGAAGACGCGTTGCCCGAAGACCTGAATAACACCCAGCCCCTGGATCCGGATGATTTTATGGCCAAGTGACATCCCATTTTCTTGTAGTCCATAGAATAAAGGAAGCTTTTTGGGGTCAGAGGACAGGAGAAGATAGGGGATTCAGAACGGTACCTTTATTTTCGTGATTTCCGTGTGTTCCGTGGTTGTATAGTCCACGTCGTATTGACACCCGTTGTATTGACGTGTTGCGTCATCGCACGATAAAGCACTATACTGGATTCCGACGATGGACAAGCCTCGTTTCTGTCTGCAATATACCTGCGGCGGCTGGACAATTGAGGCGGTTTCTGCCCGGCTATCGAAAGAAAAACACCACGATGAATGCCCTATATGAAGCAGCCAGAGAAGTCTGTGATTTTATGGCGAAGCGCCAGTGGAAGTTTTGTATTATCGGCGGTCTGGCGGTAATGCGCTGGGGAGAAGCCCGCGTGACTCAAGATGTGGATTTTACCTTGATTACGGGTTTTGGGAATGAAGAAGACTTTATTGAGCCTCTTCTGGACCATTTTTCTGGACGCATTGCAGATGCCGCTTCCTTTGCGCTGGCAAACCGGGTGTTGCTATTGCAGACCTCTTCCGAAATCCCCTTTGATATTTCGCTTGGAGCTTTGCCTTATGAAGAGAAGATTATTGAGAACGCAACCCTGTTTTCTTTTGATGACAACACGGTAGTACCTACCTGTTCTGCTGATGACTTGTTTATCATGAAACTGTTTGCCGCGCGGGAGAAGGATTGGCGGGATGCAGAAGGAATTGTGCTGAGGCAAGGCAAAAAACTGAATCTCTCCTACATCTCCTCCTATCTTGGTCAACTGTGCAGCGCCACAGACCGTCCGGAGATTCTGGATGTCGCTAGGCGTATACTCGAGGGTAAGCCATGACTGAAATGACTCCGGAACAGTGGAAAGCATACGCGGCGCAATGGCAGAAAGCCGGTCCGGAACTGGAACGAATTCGCCGCGCAGAACTGGCAAATACACCCTATAACGCCCGGGCAGTGGATGCCCTGCTTGAGATCGGCGCCAGTCTACCGCATAAAGAGGAAAAACCCAATGGTCTGGTCGAGATGCAGCGGCTGTTCATGAAGATGGCTCGGCAGCAGGGCCTGTTGCCCACCGAGGTGAGCGAGGAAAACGTATCTTACGGGGAGGAGCATGCAAAGGACGTCCGAGAATCCGGGGACAACGATTAAGCACCAAGCCCTGTATGCGGAATCCTGGGGAAACCGCACAGATGTCCATCCAGTCAAATACATCACAGGAAATCCCTGTCCCTGCTGTGGGAATAACCACGTAAAGGAATGTATGTGATGATGTTGAAAAAATCCATTACGCTTATTGTAGCCTGCCTGTGTCTTTGTCTGAGTGCGGGGGCGGACACGGGCAAGGTCCTTATCCTGTATACCAGCGATATGCATGACTACATCAAGCCGGGGCCGGACAATCTCGGAGGGCTGCCCTATGTGGCGGGTCATGTCGCCTCGGTGCGGGAAACGCGCGATGACATCCTGCTTTTCGACGGGGGTGACGTCATGGAAAAAGGCGATATGGTATCGTTCACAACCCAAAGCCGGATCATGTACGAAGCCATGAAAAAAATCGGGTATACCGCGGGGGCGGTCGGCAACCACGACCTTACCTACGGGCTGGACCACCTGCGCGCATGTTCCGAACTGTCCGGCATGGACCACCTGTGCCTGAACTATTATGATGAGTCAGGCACTCCTTATTTTCCGGCATCAAAGATATACGAAGTCAACGGGGCAAAAGTCGGGGTCATCGGGTTGACTACGATCAAAGGCGGCTCGTTCCTCGACCTGCCTGAATGCGGGAATCGGGTTGCCGCGGAAGCCGCGCGCCTCAAGCAGGAAGGCGCCCACCTCGTGGTGGTTATCGCTCATGTCGGTTCCAGCGACCTGGCCAAACTGGCGCCGCTGGCACCGGAGGTGGACCTGTTCTTCGGCGGGCACAACCATGAAGTGCTCAAGGAACCGCGCCCGGTTCCGGAAACGGGCGCACTCATCCTGATGGCAGGTCAATACGCATGTTACGTCGTGCATATGGAGGTTACCCTCGACCTGGACGCAAAACGCATCCTTGACCGGCAGATGGCGCTCGTAGCCATGGAGCAAGACAAGATTTCCCTGGACAAGGATATGATGGCCTGGGTGCATGAAGAGGAACTGAAATACTGCCCGGAAGCCAGTGAAGTGGTCGGCAGTTCAAACACGGATATCCTCCCAAATAGAATGGCCCGTGTCGCCGCTGAAGCGCTGAAACGCCAATCCGGCGCGGACGCCGCATTTTGTCATCCCGGTCAAATCATGCGCAGCAGCCTGCCCGCCGGGGATATAGACGCGAACCTCCTCTTTCGCACAGGCGGGCAACGGGGCAGTGAAGTGGTGCAGACGGAACTGACCGGCGAACAAATCCAAGCCTACCTGGGAGGACTGGCGCAGGAAAGAAAAGGCCAGACGGAATGGGCGGGATTCCGTGCGGAAATTCGATATAATCGGAAAGCGGACCAATGGACAGCGGCAACAGATTTGGAGCCGTCCAAACGATACAAGGTTGTGCTGCCCAAACTGGAATGGGATTCACGTTTGAAATGCCTTCAGGAAAAGGTTCCTTCGCTGGCGGGTCTGGGCGAACCTTCAACACTGGAACTTACCTTCACGCGCGCTCTGGTGGCTTATGTGAAAGACGTAACGGCACAAGGCAAGACTTTGGATGCGCACCTGGTTACACTGCAATAATCCTGTGCGCTTATCGCCGATCCAATACTGCCACCATCGCTTCGAGAGACAAGAGCCGGTCGCGGGGCTTTCCCTTCAGTTCACCCCGGCTTCGCTCCCAGGCGTCTATTTGCAGCCAATCCTGAAATGTAACCACCCGGACGCCCCGTTCCCGCAACGAAAGTAAAAAGCCATCGCCTTCGTCTAATGGCGTTTCGAGCAACCTGTCCCTGTCATCAAGGATGCTGCGCACGGTTTCCAGGCAATCAGGTTTATTGGCGCCGATAACGCTGTTGGCTCCACGTTTGACCGCACCCGCCACGTAGAACCCCGGAATAATGGTTTCCTCCTTGACAACCCTTCCCCCGACATTTGGAATACGATTCCCCCCCTCCTCGAAAGGAAGGCCGGCCACTGGACAAGCGGTCTGGCCGATGCTGTGCACAGCCATACCGCAGGCGATATGAACGAATTCGTCCGCCGGTTTCTCGAACAACACACCCTTAACCTTGTCCTCGCCCAACAGCGCAACAGGATTCATATCAAAGTGCAGATGAACGCGTCTGGCCCGGCCCTGCGAGGCGGCCGCAACAGCATAGGCCTTCCGCATGCGGTCGGCGGCGGCATCCGTGGCGGGCGGTTCCAGACGCTCCGGGGCAGCGTGAAGTTCAATACCACAACCGGGCACCCTGGACAACAATTCCAGTTCCTGCGGCGCAAAACATACATCGTAAGGCCCGCGGCGCGCCACGATATGAATGTCCGTGACATGGCTGTCCCGGAGAAGTTCCCAGGCCGCGCCGGAGATGTCCGTATGTTCCAGTTCGGCGGCAGGCGTGGCGAGTATGCGGGCGATATCGAGTGCCGCATTTCCCGCGCCGATGATTATTACGGAGGTACAGGCAAGGTTCGGCTTGAGGACCGCGCAGTCCGGGCGCCCGTTATACCAGCCTGCCAGGGAAACAGCGTCTTCGCTTCCCGCAAGGCTGCCCCCTTGTATCTCCGGTATGCGTGGTGAGGAAGCCCCGGTGGCAACAATAATCGCGTGATAATACTTCTTGAGATCCTGGAGGGCGAGGTCCCTGCCCACACAAACATTTCCGAAAAACGCAAATCCCGGGTGTTGAGCGGTCCTGGTGAAAGCATGGGCGGCAGCCCGAATATTAGGTTTATCCGGCGCCACAGCATCACGCACCAGACCGAAAGGATAGGGCCTGCGTTCAAAAAGCGCAACGGAACACGGTCGGGAAAAGCGCAATAAATAATCCGCGCAAAAGAAGGCGGCGGGACCCGCGCCTATGATAGCGGTACGCAGGGACAGGTTATTCGTTTTCATGGACTCTTTCAGGGACATCGCTTCCTGAGAGGAGGTCTCCCGGGAAGGGGGAAATAACACACCTCCAGTCAGGGGCTACTTGGGCGGGCGACGCAAGAGCCGCACTACCAGGCCGATGGTGGTAAGGAGGAAGCCGACCACCACGCAGGCCACCCCGCCAAAATACGCCCCCACACCCCACTGGGTGCTTCCGATTAAGGCATTCAAAATAACGAACAACAAACCAATCAGTGTAAGAAACAGCCCTGTTACCGCCAGATTGGTTTTGTTATTCTCTTCCTCATTCGCGGAACGCCCGTCCAGCAGTTCCTGCATTTCCCCGATGGAATACAGCAGATCCGGGCGTCTTTCCAGACGCTCCAGCAACAGCATTTTCACCCGGTGCTCCAGCCATACACGCGTCATTTCACGCAGGATGATATAGACCAGCGTGACGACCGTAATCACCAGGGGTATGGCTAGAAGGTAGATACGCATGACACTACTTTATCATCAGGGCCGCGTTTTATCCGCGACAATCGCCGGCATCGCTTCCGCCGTTTACGGTTCCGGTCCGATGCCAAAAACTGAAACTACACCCATAAAAAGGGGAATCGCATCTTCCCGCGTCAACATGAGCCCGGCACATTGCTACAAAAGGCCGGGCCTCTTTTGCGA